>NZ_JBFAAF010000042.1:0-69030 GCF_040639595.1 Micromonospora sp. NPDC023814 | reverse complement strand
CGAGCGCCTCGCTAAGCTCCTAGCCGTCACCGACTAGCCAACGCGTTGCAACGACCCCTTGAAACCGCCGCGTTAACAAGGGGCCCTTCCTTACAGCGCGGCGGGGCGGCCGCGGCGGCGGCGCAGGTCGGCGAGGGCCTCGGCCAGGATGGCCTCCCCCTCCTCGGCGCTGCGCCGCTCCTTCACGTACGCCAGGTGGGTCTTGTAGGGCTCCAGCCGGGCCCGGCCCGGCGGGTTCTGCGCGTCCTGCCCGGCGGGGAGGCCGCACCGCGGGCAGTCCCACACCTCGGGGACCTCGGCGTCGGCGGCGATGCGGATCTCGGTGTGGTGGTCGTTGCGACACCAGTAGGTGACCGCCCGGCACGGGACCGGCTGGTAGCGCTCGGCGGCGGACCCGATGCGGGTGCCCCGGATGACGTTGCCACTCGGCACGGCTGCTCGTTCCTGTCGTCGGAAGGGGTACCGCCGCGGAGGGGGCGGCGGGCGACGCGGTGCAGCGGGTGAAACGGACTGCGCGCGGCCCGTCAGTGACGGACCGCGCGCAGATTGTACGACCAGACGGCGCTCAGACGACGCCGCTGGCCGTCTGGAGGCGCAGCCAGAGCCCGAGCCCGACGATGCAGGCGAACCAGACGATGCCCACCAGGACGGTGTAGCGGTCGAGGTTCTTCTCCGCCACCGACGACCCGGCGAGGCTGGAGCTGACGCCGCCACCGAACATGCTCGACAACCCGCCGCCCTTACCGCGGTGCAGCAGGATCAGCATGGTCAGCAGGATGCTCGTGATGACCAGCAACACGATCAACGTGTATGCGAACCAGATCGGCATGGCTGGGGTCAGTCCTCTCGTTACGATCCTCGCCCGGGCAGATCGGGCACGGTGGCACCGACCGACGGACGGGCGGAGTCAAGGATAGCGAGCGATCAGCGGGCGATGTGCTCCGGGAACCGGCAGATCTTCGCGAACTCCTCGGCGTCCAGGCTCGCGCCGCCCACCAGCGCCCCGTCGACGTCCGGCTTGGCCATGATCGCCGCGACGTTGGAGGACTTGACGGAGCCGCCGTAGAGGACCCGGACCTGGTCGGCGGTGTCCTGGCCGAAGGACTCGGCCAGCCGCTGGCGGACCGCCTCGCACACCTCCTGCGCGTCCTCCGGGGTGGCCGTCTTGCCCGTGCCGATCGCCCAGACCGGCTCGTACGCCACCACGACCTTCGCCACCTGCTCGGCGGTCAGCCCCTTCAGGGCGCCGTCGAGCTGGTCGCTGCAGTGCGCCACGTGGGTGCCCCGGTCCCGGACGTCGAGCCCCTCCCCCACGCAGAGGATCGGGGTGAGCCCGTGGGTCAGCGCCGCCTGCACCTTGGCGTTGACGATCGCGTCGTCCTCGTGGTGGTAGGCGCGCCGCTCCGAGTGCCCGACCACCACGTACGTGCAGCCCAGCTTGGCCAGCATCGGGCCGGAGATGTCGCCGGTGTAGGCCCCCGACGCGTGCGGCGACAGGTCCTGCGCGCCGTAGCCGAGCAGCAGCTTGTCGCCGTCGACGGCGGTCTGCACCGTACGTAGGTCGGTGAACGGCGGCAGCACCACCGTCTCCACGTCGGTGAGCTGCTTCTCGGTCAGGCTGGCCGCCAGTTTCTGCACCAGCAGGTTGGCCTCGAGGTGGTTGAGGTTCATCTTCCAGTTGCCGGCCATCAGGGGCCGGCGGGTGGCGCTCGCCATCAGTTCTCCAGAGCCGCGATGCCGGGGAGGGTCTTGCCCTCCAGGTATTCCAAGGAGGCGCCACCGCCGGTGGAGATGTGCCCGAAAGCGGACTCGTCCAGCCCCAGCGCGCGGACCGCCGCCGCCGAGTCACCGCCACCGACCACGGTGAACGCCTCGGCCTTCGCGATCGCCTCGGCGACCCCGCGCGTGCCGTGGGCGAACGCCGGCATCTCGAACACGCCCATCGGGCCGTTCCAGAAGATCGTCCGCGCGCCCTTGAGGGCGGCGGCGAACCCGGCGACCGTCTCCGGCCCGATGTCGAGACCCACCCGCTTGCTGGGAATGCCGTCGGCCGGCACGGTGTCGTGCGCGGCGTCCGGGGCGAACGCGTCCGCGGCCACCACGTCGACCGGGAGCAGGATCTTGTTCCCGGAGCGCTCCAGCAGGTTGCGGCAGGTCGCCACCATCTCCTCCTCCAGCAGCGAGGAGCCCACCTCGTGGCCCTGCGCCTTCAGGAAGGTGAAGCACATCCCGCCGCCGATGAGCAGCCGGTCGACCGTCGGCAGCAGCGCCTCGATCACGGCGAGCTTGTCGGAGACCTTGGAGCCGCCGAGCACCACCACGTACGGCCGCTCCGGCTCGCCGGTGAGCTTCGAGAGGACCTCCACCTCGCGCAGCACCAGCCGGCCGGCGACGTGCGGCAGCCGCGCCGGCACGTCGTGGACGCTGGCGTGCTTGCGGTGCACGGCGCCGAACGCGTCGTCGACGTACGCGTCGCCGAGGGCGGCGAGCTGGTCGGCGAACGCGCCCCGCTCGGCGTCGTCCTTGCTGGTCTCGCCCTTGTTGAAGCGCAGGTTCTCCAGCAGCGCCACCTCGCCGTCGGCCAGCGCCTCCACGGCGGCGCGGGCGGACTCGCCGACGGTGTCGGTGGCGAAGTGCACCCGCGACCCGAGCAGCTCGCCGAGCCGCCCGGCGACCGGACGGAGGCTGAACTGCGGGTCAGGAGCGCCCTTCGGGCGGCCCAGGTGCGAGCAGACGACCACCTTCGCGCCGGCCTCGACAAGCGCGCCCAGCGTCGGCAGGACGGCCCGGATGCGGCCGTCGTCCGTGATGTCACCGGTCTGCTTGTCGAGCGGGACGTTCAGGTCGGCGCGCACCAGCACGCGCCGACCCGACACCCCCTCGGCGAGCAGGTCGTCGAGGGTACGGATGCTCACAGCGACTGACCCACCAGCTTGACCAGGTCGACCAGGCGGTTGGAGTAGCCCCACTCGTTGTCGTACCAGCCGACGACCTTGACCTGGTTGCCGACGACCTTGGTCAGCGGCGCGTCGAAGATGCACGACGCCGGGTCGGTGACGATGTCGGCGGAGACGATCGGGTCGTCGTTGTAGACCAGGATGCCCTTGAGCGGGCCCTCGGCGGCGGCCTTCAGCGCGGCGTTGACCTCGTCCACCGTGGTCTCCCGGTTGACGTTGACCGTCAGGTCGGTGGTCGAGCCGGTCGGGATCGGCACCCGCAGCGCGTAGCCGTCCAGCTTGCCCTTCAGCTCCGGCAGCACCAGGCCGATCGCCTTCGCCGCGCCGGTCGAGGTCGGCACGATGTTCAGCGCGGCGGCGCGGGCCCGGCGCAGATCCTTGTGCGGCGCGTCCTGGAGGTTCTGGTCCTGCGTGTACGCGTGGATCGTCGTCATCAGACCGTGCTGGATGCCGAACGTGTCGTGCAGGACCTTCGCCATCGGGGCGAGGCAGTTGGTGGTGCACGAGGCGTTGGAGATGATGGTGTGCTTGGCCGGGTCGTACTGGTCGTGGTTCACGCCCATGACGACCGTGACGTCCTCGTTCTTCGCCGGGGCGGAGATGATGACCTTCTTGGCGCCGCCGTCGACGTGCGCCTTGGCCTTGGTGGCGTCGGTGAAGAAGCCGGTGGACTCGATGACCACGTCCGCGCCGACCTCGCCCCACGGCAGCTTCGCCGGGTCCTTCTCGGCGTACGCCTTGATGGTCTTGCCGCCCACGGTGATCTCGTCGGCGGTGGCCTTCACCTCGTGCGGGAGACGACCGAGGATGCTGTCGTACTTGAGCAGGTGGGCGAGCGTCGCGTTGTCGGTCAGGTCGTTGACCGCCACGACCTCGACGTCAGCGCCGGACGCCAGCACTGCCCGGAAGAAGTTGCGGCCGATCCGGCCGAAGCCGTTGATGCCAACCCGGATGGTCACAGGTCCCATCTCCTTGCGTTCTGGTCCGCCGGCGTCAGACCCGGGCCGGCGGAGGTGTGTGCGCCGACCGTTGGAGCCGGCCGTTGACGGTTCATCTCGGCCACCCCGCCGCGGTCTCGAAGGACCTGACCGCCCGAGGCGGTGTGCACGGCGAGGAGTGCCTGTGCCGGCCCCCTTGCCGTACGCAGCGACCCTATCCGAGCGTGCGGCACCGTGCAGCGCCGGGTGGTGATCCCACTGGCGCCGCCGACCCTCACCGTCCTATCAGACCACGAGCATGTCGGGCGTGACGGCCGCTTCCGTATCCGGGATGCCCAGGTCCCGGGCCCGCTTGTCCGCCAGCGCCAGCAGCCGGCGGATCCGGCCGGCGATGGCGTCCTTGGTCAGCGGGGGGTCGGCCAGTGCGCCCAGCTCCTCCAGCGACGCCTGCCGGTGCTCCAGGCGCAGCTGACCGGCCGAGGTCAGGTGGTTCGGGGCGTCGTCGGCGAGGATCTCCAGCGCCCGGGTGACCCGGGCGGCGGCGGCCACCGCGGCGCGCGCCGAGCGGCGCAGGTTGGCGTCGTCGAAGTTGGCCAGCCGGTTCGCCGTGGCCCGGACCTCGCGGCGGACCCGGCGCTCCTCCCAGGCCAGCACGCTGGAGTGCGCGCCGATGCGGGTGAGCAGCGCGGCGATCGCGTCGCCGTCCTTGACCACCACCCGGTCCACCCCGCGCACCTCGCGGTTCTTGGCGGTGATGCCGATCCGGCGGGCCGCGCCGACCAGGGCCAGCGCCGACTCGGGGCCGGGGCAGGTGATCTCCAGCGCGCTGGAGCGGCCGGGCTCGGTCAGCGAGCCGTGCGCCATGAACGCGCCCCGCCAGGCCGACACCGCGCAGCAGACGTTCGCGGCGACGACGTGCGGTGGCAGGCCCCGCACCGGGCGGCCCCGGACGTCGAGCAGCCCCGTCTGCCGCGCGAGGGCCTCGCCGTCCTTGACCACCCGCACGATGAAGTGGCTGCCCTTGCGCAGGCCGCCGGAGGCCAGCACGTGGATCTCGCTGGGGTAGCCGTAGACCTCGGCGATCTCCCGCCGTAGCCGCCGGGCCACCGCCCCGGTGTCGAGTTCGGCCTCCACCACCACCCGGCCGGAGACGATGTGCAGCCCGCCGGCGAAGCGCAGCAGCGCCGCCATCTCCGCCCGCCGACAGCAGGGCTTGGGCACGTCGACCCGACTCAGCTCGTCCTTGACCGCAGCCGTCATCGCCATTGTGCGTCCCCTCACGGACCTGTTCCGGCGTGTCGCCGGAGATTACGTACGTGTCTAACGATCGGCGCCCAGGACAGGCACCAGTGCGGCGCCCAGGGCGGCCGGATCATGACGGGGAGTGCCGTCGGTGACCGCGATGGGAGCGAGGACCAGGCGGGCACCCAGCGATTCTGCCGCACGTTCGACCGGTTCGGGGTCACCCGCCGCCTTGGAATCGGCGACCACATGGTCGACCTTCAGCTCCGGCAGGTACCAGCGCAACGCGGCCAGGTGGTCGGCCAGGGAGAGCCCGAGCGTCTCCTTCTCCGACGCGAGGTTCAGCGTCACCAACCGCCGCGCGGGGCTGGCGACGACGGCGGCGGCCAACTCCGGCACCAGCAGGTGCGGCAGCACGCTCGTGTACCAGCTGCCGGGCCCGAAGATCAGCCAGTCCGCCGCGCCGATCGCGGCGACCGCCTGCGGGCAGGCCCGCGGGGCGCCCGGGGTCAGCCGCAGCGACTCCACCCGGCCGGTGGTCACCGCGACCTGGTGCTGGCCGGTGACCGTACGCACCTCGTCCGGCCGGCTCGGGTCGGCGCCGCGCACCCGCGCCTCGATGCCCACCGGCTCGCAGGACATCGGCAGCACCCGGCCCACCGCGCCGAGCATCGCGCCGGCGTGTTCCAGGGCGGCCACCGGATCGCCGAGCAGCTCCATCAGCCCGCAGAGCACGAGGTTGCCCACCGCGTGCCCGGCCAGCCCGTCGCCCCGCCCGGGGGCCGGGTTCTCGGAGCCCGGCGGCACCTCGGCGAAGCGGTGCTGGAACAGGCCGGCGCTGCGCCGGGTGGCGGGGTGGTCCCCGGCCAGCGCCACCAGCGCCTGCCGCAGGTCGCCCGGAGGCAGGCCGCCCCGCTCGGCGCGCAGCCGGCCGCTGGAGCCGCCGTCGTCGCCGACGGTGACGACCGCCGTGATGTCCAGGTCCAGCTCGGGGGCGCAGCGGCGCAACGCGCGCAGCGAGGCGGACAGGCCGTGCCCGCCGCCGAAGGCGACCACCCGCGTCGCCGTCACTCGCGCCCCAGGTCGCGGTGCTGGGCGTTGGCGGCCAGGCCGGACTGACGCAGCCGGGCCGCCAGCTCCTCGGCGATGGCCACGCTGCGGTGCTTGCCGCCGGTGCAGCCGACCGCGACGGTCAGGTAGCGCTTGCCCTCCCGCTCGAAGCCGGCGGTGGTGGCGTTGACCAGGTCGGCGTACGAGGCGACGAAGGCGTCCGCGCCCTCCTGCCCCAGCACGTACGAACTGACCGCCTCCTCCCGGCCGGTGTGCTCGCGCAGCTCGGGCACCCAGTACGGGTTGGGCAGGAAACGGGCGTCGAGCACGAAGTCGGCGTCCGGCGGCAGGCCGTACTTGAAGCCGAAGGAGAGCACGGTGACCCGCAGCCGGCGGGTGTCCTCGCCGCCGAACAGCTCCTCGATGCGGCGGCGGAGCTGGTTGACGTTCAGGTGGCTGGTGTCGATGATCACGTCGGCCTGGTCGCGGGCCTCCTCCAGCAGGCCACGCTCGACCGCGATGCCGTCGGCGAGCCGCCCGTCGCCCTGCAACGGGTGCGACCGGCGGACGCTCTCGAACCGCCGGATCAGCACCTCGTCGTCGGCGTCGACGAACACCACCCGGGGCGAGAAGCCGCGCTCCTTCAGCTCCCGGATCGCCCCCGCCAGGTCGGTGGAGAAGGCGCGCGAGCGCACGTCCAGCACCATCGCGGTGCGCCGGGCCGCCCCGCCGGCCTTGAACGCCAGCTCCGCCATGTCGAGCATGAGCGCCTGGGGCAGGTTGTCCACCACGTAGAAGCCGACGTTCTCCAGCGCCCGGGCGACCGTGCTGCGACCGCCGCCGGAAAGGCCGGTGACCACCACCAGGGTGGTGTCCGACTCCGTCGGTGTCAGGTCCTCGGCGACCCGAGCCTCGGGTGTCCGCGCCTCGTTCACTGCCTGCTCCCCACGGGTGACGCGGTCGGGCGACCGCGACTGGTCGATCTGCGACTCTATCCCTCGTCAGACGCGTCGACCGCGTAGGCCACGGCCGGGGCAGCCACGCCACCGCGAGCCCGGCCCCGCCGACGGTGCGGCGATCTTGCGCTTGTTGCCCCGACATATCGGTCCTATCACGCAATCCGAGGGCACAAACTGCACGATCGCCGCGCCCGGCGCGACGGGGGGCGTGCGCTCGGGTGCGGCGGGTGTCGGAGACGGTTCGTAGAATCCCCGGATGGCTTCCCCCACCGACCTGCGCACGTCCGACGCCCTGGAGACGCTGCGCCGGGTGTTCGGCTACGACGCCTTCCGCGGCTTCCAGCAGGAGGTGATCGACCACGTGGTGGCCGGCGGCGACGCGCTGGTGCTGATGCCGACCGGTGGCGGCAAGTCGCTGTGCTACCAGATCCCGGCGCTGGTGCGTGACGGCGTGGCGGTGGTGGTCTCGCCGCTGATCGCGCTGATGCAGGACCAGGTCGACGCGCTGACCGCGGTCGGCGTGCGGGCCGGCTTCCTCAACTCGACGCAGGACCTCGACGCCCGGCGCGCGGTGGAGCGGGCGTTCGTCGGCGGCGAGCTGGACCTGCTCTACCTCGCCCCGGAGGCGCTGGGCACCCGCCCGGTGCAGCAGCTGCTCGACCGGGGCCGGATCGGCCTGTTCGCCATCGACGAGGCGCACTGCGTGTCGCAGTGGGGGCACGACTTCCGCCCCGACTACCTCGCCCTGTCGATGCTGCACGAACGCTGGCCGGACGTGCCCCGGATCGCGCTCACGGCCACCGCGACCAGCGCGACCCGCGCCGAGATCGCCACCCGGCTGAAGCTCACCGACGCCCGGCACTTCGTGGCCAGCTTCGACCGACCCAACATCCAGTACCGGATCGTGCCCAAGCGCGAGCCCCGCAAGCAGTTGCTGGGCCTGCTGCGCGACGAACACCCCGGCGACGCCGGCATCGTCTACTGCCTGTCCCGCGCCTCGGTGGACAAGACGGCGGAGTTCCTCACCGCCAACGGCATCGCCGCGCTGCCCTACCACGCCGGCCTGGACGCGGCGACCCGCGCGCGAAACCAGCAGCGCTTCCTGCGCGAGGACGGCCTGGTGATGGTGGCGACCATCGCCTTCGGCATGGGCATCGACAAGCCCGACGTCCGCTTCGTCGCCCACCTCGACCTGCCCAAGTCCGTCGAGGGCTACTACCAGGAGACCGGCCGCGCCGGGCGGGACGGGCTGCCGTCGACCGCCTGGCTGGCGTACGGGCTGCAGGACGTGGTGCAGCAGCGCAAGATGATCGAGACCTCGGAGGGCGACCTCGCCCACCGGCGCAAACTCGCCGCCCACCTCGACGCGATGCTGGCGCTCTGCGAGACGGTCCGCTGCCGCCGCGCCCAACTGCTCGACTACTTCGGCGAGCAGGCCACGGCCGCCTGCGGCAACTGCGACACCTGCCTCGACCCGCCGGAGTCGTGGGACGGCACCGTCGCGGCGCAGAAGCTGCTCTCCACGGTGTTCCGGCTCGACCGGGAACGCAACCAGCGCTTCGGCGCGGGGCACTGCGTCGACATCCTGCTCGGCCGCACGACCGACAAGGTCACCCAGTACGGCCACGACTCGCTGACCGTGTTCGGCATCGGCGGCGAGCTGCGCGAGGCCGAGTGGCGCGGCGTGGTGCGCCAACTCCTGGCCGAGGGGCTGCTGGCGGTCGAGGGCGACTACGGCACGCTGGCCCTGACCGAGGCCAGCGCGGAGGTGCTGGGCCGCCGCCGCACGGTGATGATGCGGCGCGAGCCGGAGCGGGTCGCCTCGCCCCGGGCGGCCAAGCCGCGGGGGGCGGCCACCGTCGTGGCCGACCTGTCCCCGGCGGCCGCCGGGGTCTTCGAGCGGCTGCGCGCCTGGCGGGCGGCCACCGCCAAGGAGCAGGGCGTCCCGGCGTACGTGATCTTCCACGACGCGACGCTGCGGCAGATCGCCACCGACGCGCCGGCCTCCCTGGCGGAGCTGTCCCAGGTCAGCGGCGTCGGCGAGAACAAGCTCGCCAAGTACGGCGAGCAGATTCTGGCCGTCCTGGCCGGGTGACCGGCGGCCGGCTGAGCCACCGGCTACCGACCGAAGCTGCCGGCGACGGGGTTCGCCGGGCGCGACGATCGGGTCGGGAGGCAGAACCTCCCGACCCGATCGCGGTTGATCGCCGGAGCGGTCCGGATCAGCCGGCGGAGTCTGCCGCAGGGCTGAGGCGGAACACCTCGTCGGAACGGGTGTAGTACAACGTGTGCCCGTCCCGGGCGAAGGTGTAGTTGGTGATCCCGTTGGCCAACCTCCGTGGCTCCAGTGTCGTCGGATCGACCTGGAAGAGGTTGCCCCGGCTCAACGCGTACAGGGTGCCGTCCTCGGCGAACTCGAGGTCCGCGCTGACCCACACGGCGGCCCCCTGCCACAGGTACGGGGTGAGCTGGGTCTTGCGCAGCACCTGGCCGGTGGCCGGGTCCAGCTCGTACAACCGACCCATGTCGATCGCCCAGAGGTTGCCGTTCGGGGCGACGGTCAGGGCAGTCACGGCCTCAACCTCCGGGCTGAGCGTGATCTCCCACAGCTTGGCCTCGCGGGTGGTGTCCCAGGCGAAGATCTTCGCGGTCCGGTCCGTCGGCGTGGAGCCCAGCCCACCGTGGACGGAGGTGCCGGCGAAGAGCACCTGGCCCGCCGCGGCCAGCGACACGATACTGTGGCCCGGAACGACATCCCGGTGCGTAACAAGCTTCCCGGTCTGCGGGTCGTACAGGCCGAGCACCCCGCCGAGCTTGCCGTAGGAGGGGACGGTGCCGAAGGCCACCCGGTCGCCCACGGACGCCCAGGCGAACGGCCGGTCCTGCTCGAGGTGCTCCAGGGCGCCGATGTGCTCGGGGTTGGTGGTGCCGTCCCACTGCCGGGTCGGGTCGTACCGGTACAGGTTGGCCCGGGTGTACGTCCCGAGGTAGAGGTCGCCGTCGTGGGCCAGCATCCCCTCGACCTGCCCGACGTGCCCGCGCGGCAGTTGCTCGGTGGTCCCCGTTGCCGGGTCGTAAACGGAGACGCCCTCGTACATGTAACCGCCGGTGTAGATCCGACCGTCGGGTCCCCGGCCGATCGACTGGATCTTGATCGGTGCCGTCTCCACGTCGGCCTGGCGGATGTCGTGCTTTCCGGTCACCGGGTTGTAGAGAGCCAGCTCGCCGGTCTGGTACATGAACGCGAGCGTGTTGCCCGGGAAGTCTGCGCTGCCCAGGTGCACCCAGCCGAAGTCCCGCGCCGGTTTGAGGTTCTTCATGCCCGTCGCCCGCACCTGGCCGGATGTGAGGTTGTAGGCACGCAGTTCACCGGCCGCGTCGATGTAGTAGACGTCCCGTTGCGGCCCGGGCTCCGACACGCTGCCGAACGAGGTCGGCCCGAGATCGGTGGCCCACTCACCTCGCTTCAGGTCGTAGGCGAGCAGGTGGTTGCCCGGGGTGACCCGGGCGAACATCGTGTCGCCCCGGATGTCGAGGAAGTAGACGAACTCGTTGTCGCGGTGCTCGGCGGGGAGTTCGATGGTGCGCCGGGTTCCGGTGCCGGGATCGAGCACGACGATGCGCGGCTTCGAGCTGCCGAGGCCGGCGTAGACCAGTCCGTCGGCGACGGCGACGCTGCGCACGTACGCCTCGTCCGAGACGCTGCCGTAGCTGGTGAAGTCACCGGTGGCGGGGTTGAAGCTGAACACCTCACCCTTCGGGTAGGTGCCACCCCAGACGATGCCGTTCTCGTCGACCTCCAGGTCCCACAGGTACAGGGCGTTCGGGGTGGCCCGGCCCAGCGACTCCAGCTTCGCCGTCGACGGCGACCAGCGGTAGAGCGCCCCGTCGTTGTAGGCACCGACGTAGACCGAGCCATCGCCGCCAGTGATGACTGTCCATGATCCCTGTGCGCCAGCGGGCAGGGAGACCGCGTGCCTGAGATCGCCGGACGCTACGTCGATCACCTCGAACCGGGCGGGCGCACCCGTGGTGACCGCGTATATCTCCTCGCGACCGTCAGGCCCCACACCGTACGCGGTGTCGAGGATGTTGGCGGCCACCACCGGGTGCCCGATGGAGGTCTCGGTCCGCGGCACAGCTGGCCGGAACGCGACGTCGTCCCAGGTGACGCTGGTGACATCGCCGGTGGACGAGTAGAGCAGGATCCGGGCGGCGGCCGTCCCCGCGGGGGTTGTCGCGGTCACCCCTTCCCAGGCCCAGGCGGTCGGGTCGCTGTAGTAGATGCGGTGCGTGCTGCTGGAGAGCTGCCGCCCCGCCGCGTCGTAGTAGTAGACGACGATCGACGGAATGCCGCGCTTGACGAGCACCCAGGCCCCGAAGTCGTACTTCTGCTCAGCGATCACCGGCACCGGGTCGCTGAGCAGGCCAAACTGGCCGGTGTTGCTGGGATCCTCCATGGAAAGCGCCTGCGACCCGCCGCGCGTCGGCGATGCGACGACGCTGAAGCCGCCCGTCCCGTGTCTTTGGGTCCAGCCCGGAATTGCAGTGGCCGAGGCAGGATCCTCGAATCCACCGTTCCGCACGACCGAGTCCACGGTCTGCGACTGGACCGGCGCAGCGGCGAGAGCCCCGCTACCCGTTGACGCCATGAGGACACCGGCCGCTACGGCCAGGTGCAGTTTCCGCATCGGTATGAGCAAGTCGACCTCCATGGAGCGGTGGCGTGAAGGAGGATTCGCGGCTGTCGACGGTTTCCTGCCCACCATCAAGGGGCCGCATTACGGCCTTGACCGTATATCGAACGTGTCGGATGTCAAGACCCTGACGCAGTCGGCCGCGGCGGCCGGCCACGGCCGCGGTGGCGGCTCGGTGGGCGTGGGCCGGTAAACATACCGCCGGCAGCTCGGAGGTCCGGAAGAAGGCGAGGGCCCGGAAGGGCCGGTACGGCACGGAGCAGAGGCGTCCGGACTGGCAGTCAGGACCGCGCGGGCGGCTCACCGCCGCCGAGGGCGGCGAGGATCGCCTCGGCGGTGCGCCGACCGACGCCGGGCACCTCGGTGATCTCCTCGACGGTGGCGGCGGAGAGCCGCTTGAGTGAGCCGAAGTGCCGCAGCAGCGCCTTGCGCCGCACCTCGCCCAGGCCGGGGACCGTGTCCAGCGCCGACTCGGTCATCCGCTTCGAGCGCCGCTGCCGGTGGAAGGTGATGGCGAAGCGGTGGGCCTCGTCACGCACCCGTTGCAGCAGGTAGAGTCCCTCGGACGTGCGCGGCAGAATGACCGGGAACTCGTCGTCGGGCAGCCAGACCTCCTCCAGCCGCTTCGCCAGGCCGCAGAGCGCCACGTCGTCGACGCCCAACTCAGCGAGGGCCTGGGCCGCCGCCGCGACCTGCGGCGCGCCGCCGTCGACCACCACCAGCTGCGGCGGGTACGCGAACTTGCGCGGCCGGCCGGTGGTCGGGTCGACCAGGATGCCGACCCGCGGCTCGTCGGGCCCGGCCTGCCCGGCCGGGGCGTCGGGGTCGTCGGCCGGCTCGACGCCCACCTCACCGGTCTCGGCGCGGGCGTCGAGGTAACGGGCGAAGCGGCGGCGCAGCACCTCCGACATGGCGGAGAGGTCGTCGGTGGCGCCACGGATGATGAACCGTCGGTATTCGCTCTTGCGGGGCAGCCCGTCCTCGAAGACGACCATGCTCGCCACCACGTCGGTGCCCTGCATCTGGGAGATGTCGAAGCACTCGATGCGCAGCGGCGAGGTGCGCATGTCGAGCGCCTCGCTGATCTCGTCGAGCGCCTTGCTCCGGGTGGTCAGGTCGCCGGCACGGCGCAGCTTGTGCCGGGCGAGGGCGTCCTTGGCGTTGCGCTCGACCGTCTCCAGCAGCGACCGCTTGTCGCCGCGCTGCGGCACCCGCAGCGTCACCCTGCTGCCCCGGTGGCCGGAGAGCCAGTCGGCCAGCGCGTCGGCGTCGGCGGGCAGCGCCGGCACGAGCAGCTCGCGCGGCACGTCGGCCTCGCCCTGCTCGCCGCCGTAGACCTGCGTGCAGAAGTGGTGCACCAGGTCGCCCGTGGTCAGGTCCTCCGTCTTCTCCACCACCCAGCCGCGCTGGCCCCGGACCCGGCCGTCGCGGACGTGGAACACCTGGACGGCCGCCTCCAGGGGGTCGTCGGCGAACGCGACCACGTCGGCGTCGGTGCCGTCGCCGAGCACCACCGTCTGCTTCTCCATCGCCCGGCGCAACGCGGCGACGTCGTCGCGCAGCCGGGCCGCCCGCTCGAACTCCAGCTGCTCGCTGGCCTCGGTCATCTCCCGTTCCAGCTTGCGGACCATCCTGTCGGTGCGGCCGGCCATGAACTCGCAGAAACCGTCGACGATCTCGCGGTGCCGCTCGGGGGTGACGCTGCCGACGCACGGCGCCGAGCACTTGCCGATGTAGCCCAGCAGGCAGGGGCGGCCGACCTGGCCGGCGCGCTTGAACACCCCGGCGGAGCAGGTGCGGGCCGGGAAGACCCGCAGCAGCAGGTCGAGCGTCTCGCGGATCGCCCACGCGTGCGAGTAGGGCCCGAAGTAGCGCACCCCCTTGCGCTTGGCGCCTCGCATCACCTGCAGGCGCGGGAACTCCTCGTCGAGGGTGACCGCCAGGTAGGGGTACGACTTGTCGTCGCGGTAGCGGACGTTGAAGCGCGGGTCGTACTGCTTGATCCAGGTGTATTCGAGCTGGAGCGCCTCGACCTCGGTGCCGACCGTGACCCAGTCGACCGACTCGGCGGTGGTGACCATCTGCTGGGTGCGCTGGTGCAGGCCCCACAGGTCCGCGAAGTAGGAGTTGAGGCGGCTGCGCAGGTTCTTCGCCTTGCCGACGTAGATCACCCGGCCGGTGCCGTCGCGGAACCGGTAGACCCCCGGTGACTCCGGGATCGTGCCGGGCGCGGGACGGTAGGTCGAGGGGTCAGCCACGGCAGCAAGCCTAGTCCGCGCCTCCGACAGCCCCCGTCAGGAGCGCGGGCGCCGTCCCGCGCGCCCGGGCCCGGTGGACGACCCGCCGACGGCGCGGCCGGCGTCCTGGTGCTGGAGCGGTTCCTGCCGCCGGCCGCCCTCCGGGAGCCCCGGCCGGGCGGCGGGCGGCGGTCGACGCGGACGCCACGACGGGATGACGACGGCCGACGACCCGGTGGGGTCGCCGGCCGCGGTGCGTCCGGTCAGGCCAGCGAGATCTGGTCGCCCGTGACCTTGATGTTCTTCGCCGGGAGGGGCTTTTTGGCCGGGCCGCCCTTCACCGAGCCGTCCTCGATGGAGAACTTGCTGAAGTGGCAGGTGCAGTTGATGGTGCCGCCGTCGACGTTGGTCACCGGGCAGCCCTGGTGCGTGCAGATCGAGTCGAAGGCCTTGAAATCACCCGCTGTCGGCTGCGTGACCACCACGCCCTGGGCGGGGTAGACGGCGCCGCCGCCGACCGGGATGTCGGCCGTGCGGGCCAACGACTGCGCACCCGCGCGGTCGCCGCCGCCGGCGTCGCCGGTGCTGGGCACCGCCGGGCCGCCGCTGGTCGGGGTCGCGCCGCCGCCGGAGTCGTCGCTGCCGCAGGCAGCCAGGACCACCGCCGCGCCGACCGCGCCGGCGCCCGTGAGGAGGGCGCGCCGGGTCTGCGTCGCCGGCCCGGTCAGCTCCTGCTCGTCACTCATGCCTTGCCTCTCTCTCGGCTGCCGCCGCCCAGTGATGATCCGCGGCCACGCTCGGATACACGCAACACTGTGCCCGACGGTTCACCCGATCGGCGAGTGCCGGGCTGGCCGGACGGCCCGGCGGCCCGCCCGGACGGGTGCCGGCGCGCCTCAGCGGGCCCCGGCCGGGACCTTCCGCGCGCGGGACTTCGCGCCGTTGGCCTTGGCCGCCCGGGAGGTGGCCGCCGCCGCGCCCTTGGCCTCGCCGTCGAGCTTGAGCACCTGCCGCAGGAACTGCCCGGTGTGGCTCTCGGGCACCTCGGCGACCTCCTCGGGGGTGCCGGTGGCGAGCACGGTGCCGCCCCGGTGACCGCCCTCGGGACCCATGTCGATCAGCCAGTCGGCCGACTTGATCACGTCGAGGTTGTGCTCGATCGTGATCACCGTGTTGCCCTTGTCGACCAGCCCTTCCAGCACCATCAGCAGCTTGCGGATGTCCTCGAAGTGCAGGCCGGTGGTCGGCTCGTCGAGGACGTAGACCGTCCGGCCGGTGGAGCGCTTCTGCAGCTCCGAGGCGAGCTTGACCCGCTGCGCCTCGCCGCCGGACAGCGTCGGCGCGGGCTGGCCGAGCCGGACGTAGCCCAGGCCGACGTCCACCAGCGTCCTGAGGTGCCGGTGGATGGCCGGGATGGCGGAGAAGAACTCCGCCGCCTCCTCGATCGGCATCTCCAGCACGTCGGAGACGGTCTTGCCCTTGTAGTGGACCTCCAGGGTCTCCCGGTTGTAGCGGGCGCCCTTGCAGACCTCGCACGGGACGTACACGTCGGGCAGGAAGTTCATCTCGATCTTGATGGTGCCGTCGCCGGAACACGCCTCGCAGCGGCCGCCCTTGACGTTGAACGAGAACCGGCCCGGACCGTACCCCCGGACCTTGGCCTCGGTGGTCTCCGCGAAGAGCTTGCGGACGTGGTCCCAGACCCCGGTGTAGGTGGCCGGGTTGGACCGCGGCGTCCGCCCGATCGGCGACTGGTCGACGCCGACCACCTTGTCGACGTGCTCCAGCCCGGAGACGCGGGTGTGCCGGCCGGGGACCAGCCGCGCGCCGTTGATCTGGTTGGCCAGCACCGCGTAGAGGATGTCGTTGACCAGCGTGGACTTGCCGGAGCCGCTGACCCCGGTGACCGCGATGAGCTGACCCAGCGGGAACGACACGGTCAGGTTGCGCAGGTTGTGCTCGCGCGCGCCGTGCACGACCAGCTCCCGGCCCGGGGTCTGCGGGCGACGCTGCTGCGGCGTCGGGATGGACCGGCGGCCGGACAGGTACGCCCCGGTCACCGACTCCGGGTTCTCCAGCAGCGCCGGCACCGAGCCGCTGTGCACGATCTTGCCGCCGTGCTCGCCGGCGCCCGGGCCGATGTCGACGATCCAGTCGGCGGTGCGGATGGTGTCCTCGTCGTGCTCGACCACGATCAGCGTGTTGCCCAGGCCGCGCAGCCGGACCAGGGTCTCGATGAGCCGGTGGTTGTCCCGCTGGTGCAGCCCGATCGACGGCTCGTCGAGCACGTAGAGCACCCCGACCAGGCCGGAGCCGATCTGGGTGGCCAGCCGGATGCGCTGCGCCTCGCCGCCGGAGAGGGTGCCGGCCGGGCGGTCCAGGGAGAGGTAGTCCAGGCCGACGTCGAGCAGGAACTTCAGCCGGGCGTTGATCTCCTTGAGCACCCGCTCGGCGATCATCTTCTGCCGGTCGGTCAGCTCGATGCCGGCGAGCAGGTCGGCGGCCTCGCCGACCGACAGGTTGCAGACCTCGGCGATGCTCTTGCCGGCCAGGGTCACCGCGAGCACCTCGGGCTTGAGCCGGGCGCCGCCGCAGGCCGCGCACGGCACGTCCCGCATGTAACCCTCGTACTTCTCCCGCGACCACTCCGACTCGGTGTCGGTGTGCCGGCGCTCGATCCACTGCACCACGCCCTCGAAGCCGGTGTAGTAGGAGCGCTCGCGGCCGAACTTGTTGCGGTAGCGCACGTGCACCTGGTCGTCGGAGCCGTGCAGGATCGTCTTCTGCGCCCGGGACGGCAGGGCCCGCCACGGGGTGTCGACGTCGAAGTGCTCGGCCTCGCCGAGGGCCTCCAGCAGGCGGAGGAAGTATTCCAGGTTGTGCCCGGTCGACCAGGGCTGGATGGCGCCCTCGCGCAGGCTGCGCTCGGGGTCGGGGACGACCAGCTCGGGGTCGACCTCCTTCTTGGTGCCGAGGCCCGTGCACTCCGGGCACGCCCCGTAGGGCGCGTTGAAGGAGAAGACCCGGGGCTCCAGGTCCTCGATGGCGAGCGGGTGGTCGTTGGGGCAGGCCAGGTGCTCGGAGTAGCGCCGCTCGCGCTCCGGGTCGCCCTCGGCCAGGTCGACGAAGTCGAGCAGCACCAGGCCGCTGGAGAGACCCAGGGCGGCCTCGACCGAGTCGGTCAGCCGCTGCTTGGCGCTCGGCTTGACGGTGAGCCGGTCGATCACCACCTCGATGGTGTGCTTCTCCTGCTTCTTCAGCTTCGGCGGCTCGGTGAGCGGGTGCACCACGCCGTCGACCCGGGCCCGGGCGTAACCCTTGGCCTGGAGCTCGGCGAAGAGGTCGACGTACTCGCCCTTGCGGCCACGCACCACCGGCGCGAGCACCATGAACCGGGTGCCCTCGGCCATGGCGAGGACCCGGTCGACGATCTGCTGCGGGGTCTGCCGGGAGATCCGCTCACCGCAGACCGGGCAGTGCGGCTCGCCGATGCGGGCGAACAGCAGCCGGAGGTAGTCGTAGACCTCCGTGATGGTGCCCACCGTCGAGCGCGGGTTGCGCGAGGTGGACTTCTGGTCGATGGAGACGGCCGGGCTGAGGCCCTCGATGAAGTCGACGTCCGGCTTGTCCATCTGGCCGAGGAACTGCCGCGCGTACGACGACAGCGACTCGACGTAGCGGCGCTGCCCCTCGGCGAAGATCGTGTCGAAGGCCAGACTCGACTTGCCCGACCCGGAGAGCCCGGTAAAGACGATCAGGGCATCCCGGGGCAGGTCGAGACTGACGTCACGCAGGTTGTGCTCGCGCGCGCCACGGATGATCAGTCGGTCGGCCACTGTCCGTGTACTCCCGGGTGAAGAAGATGAGGAGGAAATGTCCGCTCTGAGGCTGGTCTGAGCGGTTGTCCGCGCACAGGAAAGGCGCCCCGGCAACTCTAGCCCCGAGGTACGACACTTTTCCCCGCCGGCACATTCCCCCAGCTCAGCCCGGTCGGCCGCGCCGCCGGCCACCCCCTGGCACAGGCCGAGCACCCACCGCGGAGCACCGGCCGCGGAGCACCCGCGGCCGGTCGAGCGCCACGCGCCGACCGGCCGCTGTCGCGCGACGCCCCCCGTCAGGGGCGGGCGGCCCGCCGGCGGGCGGAGCGCCAGCCGCCGCGCCGCTCGGCGGCCAGCCGCGCCTCGCGCCGCCGGCTCTCGTACGTAACCTCCCGCTGCAACCGGCGCCAGCTCTCCCAGCGCCGCGCCGGCAGCTCGCCGTTCTCCAGCGCCTCGCGCACCGCGCAGCCGGGCTCCCCGTCGTGCCCGCAGTCGGCGTACCGGCAGCCGGTGGCCAGCTCGGCGATGTCGGCGAACGCCCGGTCCAGCCCCGCCGAGCCGTCCAGCAGGCCCACGGCCCGCACCCCAGGGGTGTCCAGCACCGCCCCGCCGCCGGGCACCGGGACCAGCGCCCGCCACGTGGTGGTGTGCCGGCCCTTGCCGTCGACGCGCCGGATCGCCTGGGTGGGCATCACCACGGCCCCGGCCAGCGCGTTGACCAGGCTCGACTTGCCGGCACCGGACGGGCCGAGCAGGCCGAGCGTGCGGCCGGGCGCCACCTCGGCGCGCAGCGGCTCCAGCCCGGTGCCGCGCTCGGCGCTGACGGCCAGCACCGGCACCCCGGGGGCGACGGCGGTGAGCTGGCGTGCCACCGCCTGCGGGTCGGCCGCCAGGTCGGCCTTGGTGAGCACCACCAGCGGCCGGGCGCCCGACTCGTGCGCCAGGGACAGCAGCCGCTCGATCCGGCCGGTGTCCGGCTCCGGGTGCACCGGCTCCACCACCGCGGCGGCGTCCAGGTTGGCGGCCAGCACCTGGCCGCTGGCGTCCTTGCCGGCGGTCCGCCGGACCAGGGCGGTGCGCCGCGGCAGCACCGCCTCCACGGTCACGTTGCGGTCCGGCCAGGTGCCCAGCAGCACCCAGTCGCCGGCGCAGGGCAGCCGGGTCAGGTCCCGGGCGGCGGCGGCCAGGACCGCCCCGCCCAGGGTGGCGCGGACCGGGCCGTCCGCGCAGAGCACGGTGCAGACGCCCCGGTCCACCCGGGCCACCCGGCCCGGGCGGTGGTCGTTGCGCCGTCGTACGTGTGCCGCCCGGTCGGCGTCCCAGCCGAGGGCGGTGAGATCGATGGTCATGGTATTCCTTATCGGTGTCGGAGCGGGTGGTGCACGCGTGCTGCGACCGGCAACGTCACCACCTCCTCCCCGACTTCCGGTGCCGCGTCCGACGCCGACGGTAGGGCGCGCGACGACGCGCCGAAAGCGATTTCCCCGGCGACTCGGGGCGGCCCGACGGTTAGGGTCGGTACGTGACCACTGATCCACTCCTGCTGACCGGCGAGGTGGACGCGGCCACGGACCGCCTGCTGCGGACCGCGGCCACCTTCGACGCTGCGGACGTCGCCGCCGCCTCCCTGCTGCCCGGCTGGACCCGCGGGCACGTGCTGGCGCACCTGGCCCGCAACGCCGACGGATTCGTCAACCTGTTCACCGCGGCCCGCACCGGCGAGCCCGTCCCGATGTACGCCTCCGCGACGGCCCGGGAGGCCGACATCGAGGCCGGCGCTCCCCGGCCACCCGAGGCCCACCTCGACGACCTGCGCCGCTCGGCCGACCGGTTCGCCGAGGCGGTCGCGGCGATGCCCGTCGAGGCGTGGGCGGGCACGGTCCAGACCCGGCGCGGCCCGTGGCCGACGGCCATGCTGGTCTGGGGCCGGCTGCGCGAGATCGAGGTGCACCACGTGGACCTCGACGCCGGTTACCGGCCGGCCGACTGGCCCGAGTCGTTCGGCCACCGGCTGCTGCACGAGGTCGCCGGCGACCTCGCCGGCCGCGCCGACGTGCCGCCGATGGTGCTGCGCTTCGACGGCAGCCGGCACGAGCTCGTCGTCGGCGACCGCTCGGCCGCGCCCACGGTCGCCGGCTCCGCCCCCGAACTCGCCGCCTGGCTGATCGGCCGCAGCCCCGGCACCGTGCTGGCCGTCACCCCCGACGGTCCCCTGCCGCAACCACCGGAATGGATATAGCCGACCCATGACCTACAGCGGAGACGTCACGCCCGGCGGTGCGCCGGCCGTACGCGAGCTCGACGCGCTCACCATCACCAAGGTGTCGGTGGGCCCGATGGACAACAACGCCTACCTGCTGCGCTGCCGGGCCACCGGCGAGCAGGTGCTGATCGACGCGGCGAACGAGGCCCCGCGCCTGCTCGACCTGGTCGGCGACGCGGGGCTGGGTACCGTGGTCACCACCCACCAGCACATGGACCACTGGGTGGCGCTGGAGGAGGTGGTCGCCAAGACGGGCGCCCGCCCGCTGGTGCACGCCGACGACGCGGCGGGGCTGCCGATCGAGGCGGAGACGCTGGCCGACGGCGACACCGTGCCGGTGGGCGACTGCGCGTTGGAGGTCATCCACATCAAGGGGCACACCCCCGGCTCGATCGCGCTGCTCTACCGCGACCCGGCCGGGACGCCACACCTGTTCACCGGCGACAGCCTCTTCCCCGGCGGGGTCGGCAACACCGACAAGGACCCGGAGCGGTTCGCCGCGCTGATCGACGACGTGGAGCACAAGCTGTTCGACCGGTTGCCCGACGACACCTGGTTCTATCCCGGCCACGGCAAGGACAGCACGCTCGGCGCGGAGCGCCCGGCGCTGCCCCAGTGGCGCGCCCGGGGCTGGTGAGCACCGGCGGGACCGGGCGCGTCGCGCGCCCGGCCCTGCTCCCCCCGTTGGGCGGTCAGCCCCCGGTCACCGCCCGCAGCCGACGCCGCGTGCCCATCAGCACCACCCCCGCCAGCAGCAGCCCGACCGCCATGGTGACCAGCATCGGGCTGGACTCCCCGGGCAGCAGCCCGGCCAGCGACCGCGAGGCGGTGCCCAGCACCAGGTAGAGCCCGGCCCACGCCGCCGCGCCGACCGTCGCGCAGCCCAGGAAGCGCCGGTACGACATCCGCAGCCCGCCCGCCGCCAGCGGCAGCAGCGCGTTGAACACCGGCAGGAAGGGCGCGATCAGCACCATCCGGCCGCCCCCGCGCCGCAGGATCCCCTCCGCCGCCGCCCAGCGCTCCTCGCCGATCCACCCGCCGATCCGGCTGTGGCGCAGCCGGTCCCCGTACCGACGGCCGGCGAGGAAGCTCAGCGACCACCCGGAGAGGCAGCCGGCCACCACGACGGCGAAGGTGGCGACGCCGGTGACCGGGCCGCCGACCCCCATGGCGGCCAGGATCGCCACGTCCCCCGGGACCAGCACGCCGAGCAGCGGTACGGCGTCGAAGAGCATCACCACCCCGAGCACCCCCATGAGCAGGGTGGTGGGAAGCTCTCCGACCTGGGCCAGCCAATCCGCCATGCCCCGTACGCTATGACCGCCCGGCCACCCCGGGCATCGGGTCCGATCCCCCACCGCCCCCTGGTATCCGGGTCGGGGTCGACCCTGAGGAGCCCGGGGTCACCGGGGGCGCAGCACCTGGACCCGCCGGACGGGTGTGTCGACGGCGGGCTCGGTGGTCGGCAGGACGTAGCTCGTCACCGCCGCCAGCACGTCCGGCGGCAGGTGCCCCCGCCCGGGTTCGCCGACGAGCACGTCGGCGCCGGTGGCGGCGGCCCGGCGCAGGAAGGGCAGCACCCGCGCCGTCATCGCCTCGTCGTAGAGCACGTCCCCGGCCACCAGCAGGTCCACCTCGGACGGATCGGAGTCGAGCAGGTCGCCGCCGGTGGCCGCGACCGTCACCCGGTTGGCGCGGGCGTTGACGGTCACCGCCGCGACCGCGTACGGGTCGATGTCGTTGGCGACCACGCGGTCGGCACCGGCGAGCGCGGCGGCGATCGCCACCAGGCCGGACCCGGCGGCCAGGTCGAGCACCCGCCGCCCGGCGGCGAGGTCGGGATGGTCGAGCAGGTGACGGGCGAGGGCCTGCCCGCCGGCCCAGACCGAGGCCCAGTACGGCGGCGGCAGGGCGTGCCCGGCGTGCGCCTCCATCCGGGCCCACCACACGATGGCGTCCTCGGCCAGGTGCAGCCGCACCTCGGGCACGAACGGCGCCCGCACCAGCCGGAGCCGGTCCAGGCCGCCGCCCGGAGCGTCGATCTCGCGCTCCAGCTCGGTCAGCGCGACGGCTGTGGCACCTCTCACCGGCGCAAGCATGCCCCAGCGGGCCGGTCGCCGCGCGGCTTTCGCCCAGTGACCCCGAGAGTTCACCACGCCGCCTACGGCACTTCGGCCAGCAGATCGGCGTTCGGCCGGTTACTGTCGGGGAGGTACCGGGCGATCATCGGTCGAGCACCGAGGGATCACCCGCTTGGGAACAGGGAGAGATGCATGGCAACCGGCACGGTTAAGTGGTTCAACTCGGAAAAGGGCTTCGGCTTCATCGAGCAGGACGGCGGAGGGCCGGACGTCTTCGTCCACTACTCGGCCATCGCGACGAGCGGTTACCGGGAGCTGAACGAGGGCCAGAAGGTCGAGTTCGAGGTGACCCAGGGGCAGAAGGGTCCGCAGGCGGACAACGTCCGCCCGATGTAGATCCGTGCCGGTGGCGGCGGCCGGGAGCCGGCCGCCGCCGCAGCGCGTTCAGGGCACCTCCGGCGCGGCGGGCAGGTCCCGGCGCCGCCGCAGCGGCCCGACCAGCAGGATCACCGGGGTGAGCGCCAGCCAGCCGGTCATCACCGCGATCGCGGTGCCGGTCCCGTACGCCGCGCCGATCGCCCCGGCGAGCAGCGCGGCCAGTGGGATCGTGCCGTAGTTCAGCATCTGCATGCTCACCGTGACGCGGCCCAGCAGGTGGTGCGGAGTGTAGTTCTGCCGGAAGCTGCCCTTGACCACGTTGCCCACCGCCACCCCGAGGCTGATCAGCACGCCGCCGACCGCCGGCAGCACCAGCGCGCCCGCGGGGCCGGCGAGCGGGATCAGCAGCGCCGGCGGCCCGCTGAGCACCCCCGCCAGCAGCAGGGCCCGGGCGGTGCCGAGGCGCCGGCCGAGCCTGGCGGCCAGCAGCGCGCCGACGATGCCGCCGAGACTCATCACCGCGACCAGCGCGCCGACCGACGCGGGCGCGAGGCGCGCCTCCCGGACGAGGAAGACCACCAGGACGGCCTGGTAGCCGACCAGCCCGACGTTGCTGGCCGCGCCGAAGACGGTGAGCGCCCGCAGGTAGGGGTCCCGGGCGACGAACCGGATCCCCTCCCCGATCTCGCGTCGCAGCGACCGGGACCGCCGCACGCGCCCGGGAGGCTTCTCGACGGTGCGGATGCGCAGCAGGCAGACGGCGGAGAACAGGAAGCTCAGCGCGTCGAGCAGCAGCGCCGTGACCGCGCCGGCGAGCTGCGCGACCCCGCCGGCGAGCCCGGGGCCGAGCACGTAGCTCGCGGTCTGGGTGGCCTGGAGCTTGGCGTTGCCCTCCGGCACCTGCTCGGGGCGCAGCAGCACGGGCAGGTAGACCTGGTCGGCGGTCTCGAAGAAGACCCGGGCCAGGCCGGCGCCCAGCGCGACCACCAGCAGCTGCCCGACGGTCAGCACGCCGAGCAGTGCGGCGACCGGGACGCTGAGGAACAGCACCGCGCAGACCAGGTCGCAGGCGATCATCAGGGGCCGGCGCGGCAGCCGGTCCACCCAGGCGCCGACCGGCAGACCGACGAGCAGCCAGGGCAGCCAGGAGGCGGCGGTGAGCACCGCGACGCCGAAGGCGCCGGCGTCGAGCACGGTGACCGCGACCAGGGGCAGCGCCACGGTGGTGACGTTGCTGCCGACGGCGCTGGCCGTCTGCCCGGCCCAGAGCAGCCGGAAGTCCCGGTGCCGCAGCAGGCCGCCGCGTCGTGCCCCCGGGTCACCCGGCGGGTTCGGCGCGGGTGCCGGCGGGGTCTCGCCGGCGGCGGGGGTACGGCGCGGCGCGGAGCCGGCGGCCCGCGTCACGGCGTGGCCGGAATGCCGTAGGCGAACAGGAAGACCGGCTCGCGTTTCCGCCCGTCGTCGGGCACCTCCCGGTCGGCCCACCGGGCGAGCAGGTCGTTCACCTCGCGCCCCAGCTCGGCGAGTTCCTCGTCGGTCAGGTGCAGCCACCGGTCGGTGGAGAACGGCCCCGCGGGCCAGGCGGCCTGGCTGGCCTCGTCGGTGGCGTGCCAGGCGCGGGCGAGGGCGACGTGCCGGTCCAGGTTGAGCGAGGTGGCGGCGTCGGCGACCGCCCGGGTGGCGGGGTCGGCGTCGAAGTCCGACTGGGACCAGCGCACGGCCCGGCTGACCAGGCGCCACCAGCGTTCCCGGCGGTCGCGGGCCAACTCGGGCGCCTCCTCGAGCAGCTCGGCGCCGGCCAGCACCCTGAGGTGGTGGCTGACGTTCGCCGGCGCCTGGTCGGTCCGCTCGGCGAGCTGGCCGACGGTCGACGGGCCGTGCACCTTGAGCACGTCCATCAACCGGCGACGCAGCGGGTGGGACAGCGCGGCGAGGACCCGCGAGTCGGTGATCTGGCGCACCTCAGGGTTCGTCATGCCGCCAGTCTGGCATCCGCAATGACCGTTGCGCAAATATCATTGCGCAACTGTCGTTGCCAGTTCCGTACCGCCGCACACAGCGGATCGACACCCCGCTCGCGACCCCCGACGATCGGGGTCGCCGGCGGCTCAGGCGGCCAGCCGGCGACCCAGTTCGTCGGCGACCTGCGCGGCCATGGTGGCGGGGATCGCCGCGGCGATCTTCTCGGGGGTGAGGGTGGCGAGCACGCCCGCCACGATCGCCTGCTCGTCGGTGAAGTCCTTGCCGGACAGCGCGGTGAGCTGCGCGACGAGCGTGTCGAGCCGCTGCATCGTGTAGTCCAGCTTCGCCACGATGCTGTTGCTGGCCTTCTCGGGGCCGCCCGCGTCGGGGTCGACGCTGCGCCCCATGCTCGACCCGCCGTAGAACATTCCGGTGTACATGCTGTTGATCTGACTCTCGGCCTGTGCGCTCATGTCGTCGTCCTCCAGAAGTCCGATGGCGGTCAGGTAGCGGCGGAACAGCGGGGTCTGGTCCCGTCTCGCCTTGATCGAGTCGCGGAAGAAACTGAAGTGGGTGTGCCACAGGTGGGAGTCGTCCCCGCTCGTTCGCTTGCGCAGGCGGTCCCACCGTCGGACGACCTTGCCGTCCGGGGAGTAGATGATCTCCCTGATGTCCCGGCTGTCCGGGGTGTTGGCGACGCACTGCGCCACGCACCAGCTGGAGAAGGTGCGCAGGTCGTGCGTACGGCCGTTGGAGGGGACCTCGAAGAGGCCGACGTCGAGCGCCGCCGCGTCGAGGGTCAGGCCGGCGGAGTCGCGCGGCGACTCGACGACGGAGTAGTCCCTGGTCACCACCCGGTCGGAGCCGCAGTGGTAGCCGCCCCGGTGGGCGGGGTCGCCGACGATGCCGACCTCGGCGGGTTCGAGGTCCTGGCTGCGGCCGGTGTCGGGGTCGATGTCGAGGTGGTCGAGCAGCAGACGGCGGACGGTCAACAGGTTCTCCGGTGCCCGCGTCATGGGATTCCCCCTTGCGGATGGTCAGGGGCCGGGCACGACGGTGACACCGCGTAGGCGGTGTGGGGCCACACGCGCGGGGCCCGGCCGAGTGGTGCACAGCGCCGGGCGTTGGCCCAACCATAACGCCGCTGATGAATGAATGCCCAGCTCAGGAGGGGTTTTTTCGACTGGGAGAAAGTTGTGTGACGGTCGCCGTGATCGGCAGGACCACTGCGGACGGTCGCTGCGGGTCGTGCAGGATCTCTCGCCATCCGGCACGGAGGGTGACGGCAGCACCGAGGGTTTCGCCGGTGCCGGGGTTGCGCGCGTAGCGCGGATGGGCGCCGCCGGAGACCTGGACCCGCAGCCGGTGCCCGGGCGCGAACCGGTGTGCCGTGGGCCAGAGCTCCACCGGCACGCGCACCACGCCGGCCGGGTCGGTGGGGTACCGGCCGGGCGCGACGCGGACCAGCCCGTCGCAGACGTTCCAGGATCGGCCACGCCGGTCCACGTCGCACAGTCGCACGAAGACGTCCAGGTGGGACAGTTCGCTGCGGAGGTGGAGCTCGGCGCGTACCGGGCCGATCACCTCGACGGGCGCGTCGAGCGGGGCGCTGGTGAAGGTCAGCACGTCGGGTCGGGCCTCGACCGGGCGGTTGTCCACCGGCCCGGCACGCTGGGCGACGAGCAGCGGCCCGCCGAGCGAGGGCGTCGGGTCGGCCGGGTCGTAGCGGAAGCGGTCCGGCGCCGACGGGACCGGCGCAGCGGTGCCCAGCCGGCCGCCCGGGTGCAGGTGCCACCGGATCGGCGCGGCCGGCGGGGGCCAGTCCGGCAGGTCGCGCCAGCCGCCACCGGCCCCGCCGACGTGCACCCGGACCGGGGCCGCCCGGCCGGCGGCGGCGCCCCTCCGCTCCGCCCGGTGCGGCGGGCGGCCGGCGAGGTGCTCGTCGAGCCAGTCCAGCCCCTCCCGCAGGGCGGCGACGAACAGCCCCGGGCTGCCGTGGGTCCACGGCCCGACGGTCAGCCGGGGGTGGGCACCGGTCGCACGCAGCGCCGCGAAGTCGCGCAGCTGCGCCGGCAGGAAGATGTCGTGCCAGCCGGTCACCATCGCCACCGGGGCGCGGACCTCGGCGATCCGGTCGCCGAAGACGCGGTCGCGCCAGTAGCCGGCGTCCGGGGTGTGGTGGCGCAGCCACTCCTGGAAGAACGGCACCGTCACGCCGGTGGCCACGCGGTCCGCCTCCAGCAGCGGCAGGTGCGCCAGCGCCGCGGTGAGCCGGGGCTGGCCGCGCTTGAGCTCCCACTGCCGGGCCAGCCACGGCACGGTCTGCGCCTGGAGCAGCTCCGCCCAGGTGAGGACCGTGTCCAGGGCGAAGGACTCCCCGGCGTACGTCGAGTCGCGGGTGCCCGAGGCGGTCACCACCGCGACCATCGCCCGCAGCTCCGGTCCCGCGTCGGCGGCCAGGGCCCACTGCACGAAGCCCTGGTAGCTCGCGCCGAACATGCCGAACGCGCCGGACCACCAGGGCTGGCGGCGCAGCCAGTCGAGGGTGTCCAGGCCGTCGTCGCGCTCGTGCACCAGCGGGTCGAAGGTGCCGCCCGAGCCGAACGTGCCGCGGCAGGACTGGATCACCACGTGGAAGCCGCGCTCGGCGGCCAGCCGGCCGAGCAGCCGCATCGGCCCGCCCCGCCCGTAGGGGGTGCGGATCAGCACGGTGGGCGCGCCGGGCAGGTCCGGGGCGTAGTGGTCGGTGCGCAGCGGCACACCGTCGCGGACCCGCACCGCGATGCCGCGGGTGACGGTGACCCGCCGGGTGCGCGCGGGCGGCAGCCGCAGCGCGGCGGCGGCGAGCCGGACCGCCGGCCGGTCGAGCACGACGTCAGCCCTTCGCGCGCCGGGGCGGCTCGTCGCGGGCGGCCCGGACGGTGTCGCGGTGCTCCCGCATCGAGGCGGTCATCGCGGCCATGAACCGGTGCACGACCTCCAGTTCCTCGTCGCCGAAGCCCGCCATCACCTCGTCGGTGCGCCGGCCCAGCGGCCGGAAGAAGTCCGTCGCCAGCGCCGCGCCCCGCTCGGCGTAGTGCAGGAAGACCTTGCGCCGGTCGGCGGTGTCGCGGTCGCGGCGGATGTGCCCGGCGCGCTCCAGCCGGTCGATCAGCGCCGTGACGGATCCGGAGGAGAGGCTGAGCTGCTCGCCGAGGCGCCCCGGGGTGATCGACTGGCCGGCCAGCTCGGCGTCCATCACCGCGATCAGCGCCTGCAGGTCGGTGGCGCCCAGCCCGTGCAGGTTGGCGAAGGCGTGCCCGACGTGCTGCGCGTCGACGGAGTAGCGGCGCAGCTCGGCCGCGATCTCGGCGACCAGCTTCTCGCGGCGGGTGTCGCGCCGCCGGTACATGCCGTGGCCTGTCACGTCCGCCGCTTCCTCCCGCCGCCGCTCCGGTTGCAGCATAACTCAGCAGCCGATAATCTCGATCATCGAGATACTCGACGGTCGGCATAATTCCGGTTGGCGGCGAGGTCTTGCGTCGAAGCAGTCCCGTCGAGAGACCGTGAGGGCGTCCGATGTCCGTGTTCACCCGCGTGGCCCGCGGACGACTGGCCGCGTGGCTCACCGTGGCCGCCGCGATCGTCCTCGGTACGGCCGTCTTCGCTCTGCCCAAGCCCGACAACCCTCCTCCCGTCTCCGCCACCGGCCTGTCCGTCGAGTGGCAGTCGACCCAGGTGGAGCGCCTCCAGGACCAGTTGCCCTCCCGCGACGTCCAGCCGGCGATCGTCGTGGTCAGCCGCGCCGACGGCGGCCCGCTCACCGAGGCCGACCGCGCGGCGCTCACCGGGCAGTCCGGCGACCTCGGCCGGTTCGCCGCCGGCGGCCGCGTCAGCCCACCGCAGGTCTCCCCCGACGGCACCGTCGCGCTCGTCGCCGTGCCGCTGTCCACCGGCGGCGGGCAGGAGGAGGTCGCCGGCCGGGTCGACGAGCTCCGCGCCTCCCTGGACGACGTGCCCAAGACGCTCACCGTCGAGGTGACCGGCGGGCCCGCGTTCACCACCGACCTGACCAAGGTCTTCGACGGCGCCGACACCACGCTGCTCGTCGTCACCGCCTGCGTCGTCGCGCTGCTGCTGCTGATCACCTACCGCAGCCCGGTCCTGTGGATCGTGCCGCTCGTCGTCGTCGCGGCGACCGAGCAGCTCACGCTGCGCGCCCTCGACACGATCGTCCCGGCGGTCGGCATCAACCTGCCCGGCGGCGCCGTCACCGGCATCGCCAGCGTCCTGGTCTTCGGCGCCGCCACCGACTACGCGCTGCTACTCATCGCCCGCTACCGGGAGGAGCTGCGCCGCGAGGAGGACTGCTTCGTCGCGATGCGCGCCGCGCTGCGCCGCACCGCCGAGCCCATCCTCGCCAGCGGCCTCACCGTCGTGCTCGGCGTGCTCACCCTGCTGCTGTCCGAGCAGGAGCTGAACCGCGCCCTCGCCGTGGCCTGCGCGACGGGCGTCGTCCTCGCCATGCTCTCCGCGCTGTTCGTCCTCCCCGCCGCACTGGTGATCTTCGGCCGCGGCCTGTTCTGGCCGTTCGTGCCCCGGGTCGGCGGCCCGGTCCGCGAGGGCCGGCTGTGGGGCCGGCTCGGCGCCGCCGTCGAACGCCGTCCGCTGCCGGTCGCCGTGCTCGCGACGCTGCTGCTCGCGGGGCTCGCCCTCGGCGGGCTCGGCATCCGCACCGGCCTGTCCGAGACCGAGCAGTTCCGGGTCAGACCCGAGGCGGTGGCCGGCGCGGAGACCCTCGCCCGCGCCTTCCCCGCCGGGACGACCCAGCCGGTCGCGGTCCTGACCACCCCCTCGGCGGCACGGGCCGTCACGGACGCCGCCGCGGCCGTGCCCGGCGTCGCCTCGGCGCGGCCCGGCGAGGCGGGCACGCGGATCGCCCAGGTCGACGTCGTGCTCGACGCGGAGCCCGGCACCGCCGCCTCCGACCGCACCGTCGAGGCGCTGCGCGACGCGGTCGCTGCCGTGCCCGGCTCCGCCCCGCCCCCGGTCGAGGGCGCCGCCGCGTTCGACGGGGCCGTCGTGGGCGGCCCGGTCGCCGCGACCTACGACTCGGGCGAGGCCGACGGCAAGGACCTACGGCTCATCCTGCCGGTCATCCTGCTGCTCGTCGGCGCCGTACTCGTGCTGCTCCTGCGCGGCCTGATCGCGCCCGTGCTGCTCGTGCTCACCGTGATCGCGTCGTTCTTCGCCAGCATCGGCGCGTCGTGGCTGGTCTTCGACCACGTGCTCGGGTACCCCGCGCTGGACAGCGGTGTGCTCCTGCTCGCCTTCGTGTTCCTGGTGGCGCTGGGCGTCGACTACAACATCTTCCTCGTCACCCGGGCCCGCGAGGACGCGCGGCGCACCGGCACCCGGGACGGCATGCTGTCGGCCCTGCGGGTCACCGGCGGCGTCATCACGAGCGCCGGCATCCTGCTCGCGGCGGTCTTCGCCGTGCTGGGCGTCCTGCCGCTGATCCTGCTGACCCAGATCGGGATCATCGTCTGCATCGGCGTCCTGCTGGACACCCTGCTCGTCCGGACGGTCCTGGTGCCGGCGCTGGCGTTCGCGCTCGGCGACCGCTTCTGGTGGCCGGGCCGGATCACCCCCGAGCCCGCCACGGCCGACGCCCCGGCCCACCCGGAGCCGGCAGCGGCCCGGGACTGACCGACGCGATCCGGGGCCGTGGCGCGGTCTGGCCCGCCGGGTCGGGGTCGCCCACTCGGCGACGTCACGGCCCCGAAGGAGGCCGCGGACCCCGGTCAGGCGTCGGCGCGCACCGCCGCCGGTTCCGGTTCCGCCGGGGCGTCGCCCACCGCCCGGTCGCGGGTGGCCCAGGCCACCACGAACAACACCGTCCACGCCACCCCGAGCAGCACCGCCGTGGCGCTGCCGCTGGCGCTGCTCCACCCCAGGTAGAGGCGGGCACCGACGATGCCGACCATCCCGGCCGCCGCGCCGGTCCAGGCGGCCACCGCCACCGGCCACCGCGCCCCGCGCGACAGCAGCCAGGCGAGGGTGCAGAGGCTGGCCGCCACCACGGCGTTCTGCGTCGGGAACAGGGCGGGATCCCGGCTCCCCGGGCCGCCGGTGGCCGACCCTGTCAGGTCGACCACCACGGCGAGCACCACCAGCGGCACGAACGCCCCCACCGTGCCGACCACGCTGAGCAGGTCGGCCCGCCAGGGCCGGTTGCGCCAGGCCAGCACCGCGGCCACGACGGCCACCAGCACGATCAGCGTCGACCCGCGCAGCGCCGAGACGACCGCCAGCGTGACGTCGACCGCCCCCGGCGTACGCCGGTCGGCGAACCAGTCGGCGATGGCCCCGTCGATCACCGCCAGCCCGCTGTGCCGGACCACCGCCCCCAGCACCCAGGCGATGGCGAACCCCGCCACGAAGAGCAGCAGCAGCCCGCCGACCAGGTTGATCAGCAGCGTCCAGGCCGGCCCCACGTGCATGGCGAGCAGGAAGAACAGCACGCCGTAGCGGCCGCTGAGCCAACGCACCGGCCGCAGCCCGGCGGCCCGGGACGCCAGCGCCCGCGCCGGGTCCGGGTTGCGGCCCAGCCACCGCCCCGCCAGCACCACCGCGACCAGCGCGGCCACCAGCACCAGCACGGCACCGGTGGCCCGCCCCAGCAGCCGGGAGACCGTCTCGTACGACTCGCCGGCCAGGTTGCCGGCCAGCACCGAACCGCCCACCCAGGTCACCACGCCGGCGAGGTTCCACGGCGCGAACCGCCGGTACGGCATCCCCGCCGCGCCGGCCAGCCGGGGCACCAGGGTGCGGGCGAAGGCCACCCAGCGGGCGGTCAGCACGCCACGCCCGCCCAGCCGGCCCAGCATCGCGTCCGCCCGGCCCCACCGCTCGTGGCCCACCCGGGCACCGAGCCGGCCGGCCCGCAGCCGGGGCCCGTACCGGCGGCCGGCACGGAACGCGAGTGTGTCCCCGATCACGGCTGCAAGGATCATCACCAGCAGGGCCGGCGCGAGCCGCAGCGTCCCCGCGTACGCTAGGAAACCGACCAGCAGCAGGGTCGCCTCGCCCGGCACCAGCAGACCGAAGATCACGGCGGTCTCCCCCGCGACGATCATCGCGGCGATCACATAGATCAGCAGGGGCGGCAGGCCCTGCAGCCAGGTCAGCAGGTCGTGCATCGGGCCCCCATTCCCACGGGGGTCAGCATGCCAGGCGCTGAAACGGTCGGAACATCAGTTTCGGCAGAGATCCGGGCCATCTGGGGGGAGACCCCGACGCATGCCCCGGCAACCGCAGACAGGAGTATGAAGCGTATGCAGCTTCGCACCGACCTCCGCAACGTCGCCATCATCGCCCACGTCGACCACGGCAAGACGACCCTGGTCGACGCCATGTTGCGGCAGGCCGGCGCCTACGGCGCCCGCGGCGAGGTAACCGAGCGGGTCATGGACTCGATGGACCTCGAACGGGAAAAGGGCATCACCATCCTGGCCAAGAACACCGGCGTGCGGTACATGCCGGCGGACGGCTCCGACCCGGTGACCATCAACATCATCGACACCCCCGGCCACGCCGACTTCGGCGGCGAGGTCGAGCGCGGCCTGACCATGGTCGACGGGGTGGTGCTGCTGGTGGACGCCAGCGAGGGCCCCCTGCCGCAGACCCGGTTCGTGCTCCGCAAGGCGCTCAAGGCCCGCATGCCGATCATCCTCGTGATCAACAAGGTGGACCGTCCCGACGCCCGCATCAAGGAGGTCGTGGACGACACCTACGAACTCTTCCTCGACCTGGACGCCGACGAGGAGCAGATCGACTTCCCGATCGTCTACGCCTGCGCCCGCGACGGCATCGCCTCGCTGACCCAGCCCGCCGACGGCGCGGTCCCGGACGACAGCCACAGCCTCGAGCCGCTGTTCCGCACCCTGCTCGACACCATCCCGCCGCCCGCGTACGAGGAGGACGCGCCGCTGCAGGCGCACGTCACCAACCTCGACGCGTCCCCGTTCCTCGGCCGGCTGGCGCTGTGCCGGGTGCGGCAGGGCACCATCCGCAAGGGCGAGAGCGTGGCCTGGTGCCGCACCGACGGCAGCACCCAGCGGGTCCGCATCTCCGAGCTGCTGATGACCGAGGGCCTGGAGCGCAAGCCCGCCGACTCGGCCGGCCCGGGCGACATCATCGCGGTCGCCGGCATCCCCGAGATCATGATCGGTGAGACCCTGGCCGACGCGGAGAACCCGCAGCCCCTGCCGCTGATCACCGTCGACGAGCCGGCCATCTCGATGACCATCGGCACCAACACCTCGCCGCTGGTCGGCCGGGTCAAGGGAGCCAAGGTCACCGCCCGCATGGTCAAGGACCGGCTCGACAAGGAGCTGATCGGCAACGTGTCGCTGCGGGTGCTGCCCACCGAGCGCCCGGACGCCTGGGAGGTGCAGGGCCGCGGCGAGCTGGCCCTGGCCATCCTGGTCGAGCAGATGCGCCGCGAGTCCTTCGAGCTGACCGTGGGCAAGCCGCAGGTCGTCACCAGGGAGATCGACGGGAAGACCTGCGAGCCGGTCGAGCGGCTCACCATCGACGCCCCCGAGGAGTACCTCGGCGCGATCACCCAGCTCCTCGCGACCCGCAAGGGCCGGATGGAGCAGCTGGTCAACCACGGCACCGGCTGGATCCGGATGGAGTGGCTGGTCCCGGCCCGCGGCCTGATCGGCTTCCGCACCGAGTTCCTCACCGAGACCCGGGGCACCGGCATCCTGCACCACGTGTTCGAGTCGTACGAGCCGTGGTTCGGCGAGCTGCGCACCCGCAACAACGGCTCGCTGGTCGCCGACCGCTCGGGCGCGGTCACCGCGTTCGCGATGACCAACCTCCAGGAGCGCGGCCAGCTCTTCGTCGAGCCCGGCACCGAGGTGTACGAGGGCATGATCGTCGGGGAGAACTCCCGCTCCGACGACATGGACGTCAACATCACCAAGGAGAAGAAGCTCACCAACATGCGCTCCTCCACGGCCGACGAGACCGAGAAGCTGATCCCGCCGCGCAAGCTGTCGCTGGAGCAGGCCCTCGAGTTCTGCCGCGAGGACGAGTGCGTCGAGGTCACCCCGGCCGCCGTCCGGATCCGCAAGGTGGTGCTCGACCAGACCGCCCGCGGCCGGGCCGCCGCCCGCCGCAAGCACGCCGGCTGACGTACGACCGCAGCCTTCCCGGAGCCCGGACCGCCCCGCGCGGTCCGGGCTCCGCCCGTTCGCGACGCCCGGGTCAGGCGGGGCGGGTGGCGAGGAAGGCGAAGAGGTCGGGCACCGGGCCGGGGCCGGACTCGGCCGTGCGGACCAGGGTCAGGCCGGCGTCGGTGACCGCGTTGAGCAGGTCGGCCAACGGGACGTGCCACGCGCCCACACGCACCCGCACCCCGTGCGGCGTCCAGGCCCGGAAACTGCGCTCCCGGTCGGCGTAGCCGCCGTCGACCACGATCCGCTCCGGGTCGGACCGGTCGGCGAACGCCCCGACGAAGCACGGGTGCACTCCGACGTGGACGAACCGCCCGCCGGGCGCGAGCACCCGGGCCGCCTCGGCGACCACCGCCGCGTAGTTCGGCACGTCGGTGTGGGCCAGCACGCACGCCACGGCCGGCACCGAGCCGTCGGCGACCGGCAGCGCCGCCGCGTCGGCGCGGGCCACCGGCAGGCGCGGCCGGGCGTGCCGCAACTGCCCGCCCGACAGGTCGACCCCCACCGGGTACCACCCCAGCCGGCGCAGCTCCGCCGCCTGCAGGCCGGTGCCGCAACACAGGTCGAGGCAGCGGCCGGCGCCGGCACCGAGCAGGTCGCGCAGCCGGCCGCGGACCCGGGTCATGTAGTCGCTGGACGTGTCGGCGGCGAACGCCTCGTACCAGTCGGCGTGCGCGTCGTAGGCGGCAACCGTCATCTCCGCACGGTACGACCCATCGCCCCGTTCCGCCGCCCCGCCGGTGATCCGCTACGGTCACCCGCATGACCTGGGACGAGCTCGACGCCCACCTGGACGGGGTGCCCGGCACCGTGTCGGCGTACGTGGGGCGACCCGGCGCCGACCCCGCCTGGACCCGGCACGCCGACGCCACCCACTACGCGGCCAGCACCATGAAGGCGGCCGTGCTCGTCGCGCTGCACCGGGCCGCCGAGGCCGGCACCCTCGACCTGGACGCCCCGGTGCCGGTGCGCAACGAGTTCGACTCGGCGCTGCCCGGCACGCCCCGGTTCTCCTGCGCCCGCCACTACGACAACGACGATGCCGTCTGGGATCGGGTCGGCGACAGCGCGCCGCTGCGCTGGCTCGCCCACCGGATGATCGTCCGCTCCAGCAACCTGGCCACCAACATCGTCATCGGCCACGTCGGCCTGCCGGCGGTGGCGGAGGTCTGGGCGCTCGCCGGGGCCCGACACAGCGTCACCGGGCGGGGCATCGAGGACTTCGCGGCCCGCGAGGCGGGCATCACCAACCTGGTCACCGCCGCCGACCTGGCCGCCCTGCTCGGCGCGCTGGCCACCGGGGCGCACACCCCGGGCCCGCTCGCCTCGCCGGCCGGCTGCGCCGCCATGCTCGACGTGCTGTTCGCCCAGGAGCACCGCGAGGACCTCGCCGCCGGGCTGCCCGAGGGCACCCGCATCGCGCACAAGAACGGCTGGGTGCACGGCGTACGGCACGGCGCCGGGGTGGTCTTCCCCGACGACGCGCCGCCGTACGCGGTGGTCGCCTGCACCACCACCGACCTCGCCGACGGCGGCCCCGACGGCGACGAGGCGGAGGACGACGCCTGCCGGCTGATCGCCGGGATCTCCGCCGCCGCCTGGGCCGCCCGGCACGACCTGTGACGGCCGGTCGGCCTGCCGGAGCGGCACCGCGCAGTGCCGTCACTCCAGCAGGTGCGCCCGCAACGCCGCCACGACGTCATCGGTGATCCCGAGCCCGTCGCGCAGGTACGCCCCGAACGAGCCGTGCACCCGGCGCACCTCCCCGTACGCGGCGTCGAGGTACTCCTCGCGCACCTCCAGCACCGGCCGCACCGCCCCGACGTCCAGCCCCGGCTGCCGCCGGCGCATCGCCTCCAGGAGGACCTCCCGCAGGCTCTCGGTCAGCGCGTTGTTCGCCAGGTAGTCCGCCCGGATCGCGGCCTCGTCCACGCCGAGCGCGCTGAGCAGCAGCACCGTCAACCAGCCGGTGCGGTCCTTGCCGGCCGAACAGTGGTAGACCAGTGGCAGGTTCCGCGCCTCCGCGGCCAACCGCACCGCCGCGCCGAAACTCTCCCGCGCCGACGCCCCCGTGACGAACCAGCGGTAGATCGCCGCCATCGCCGCCGGGGTGCCCTGCTCGGCCAGGGCCGCGTACGCGCCCAGGTCGTGCCCGAGCAGCACCGCCGAGACGTACGTGAAGACGGGGTGCTCGGCGTCGTGCACCGGCAGGTGCACCACGGTCGGCTCACCCGGCAGCCGATCCGGCGGGGCGACCACGATCTCCGAGTGGTCCCGCAGGTCGACCACGCAGGCCGGGCCGAGCTTCGCCAGCACCGGCAGGTCCTCGTCGGCCAACCGGCCCAGCGCCGGGGTGCGGATCAGCACACCCGGCCGCACCCGCCGGCCGTCCACGCCGACCAACCCGCCGAGGTCCCGCGCGTTCGGCGCGCCCACCAGGTCCCAGCCCCGCTCGCTCCGTCCGCTCATCGGCCTCCCCTTCGCCCGTGCGTGTCCGTATAGGGTGCCGGACATGACGATCGCCGCGGTACGCACCCACCGGCTCTCCGCCCCCCTGCACACCCCGTTCGTCACCGCACTGCGCCGCACCACCACCGTGGAGACCCTGGTGGTGGAGGTCGTCGACGCCGACGGCCGCTCCGGCTACGGCGAGGCGCCCCAGGTGTGGCAGGTGACCGGGGCGTCGGTGGCCGGTTCCGAGGCGTGCGTCCGCGACCTGCTCGGCCCGGCGCTCACCGGGCGGGACGCCGACGACCTGGTGGCCCGCTGCACCGAGGTGCAACGGGCCGTCGCCGGCAACGAGGCGGCGAAGGCGGCCGTCGACGTCGCCCTGCACGACCTGGCGGCGCGACGGCTCGGCGTACCGCTGGTGCGGCTGCTCGGCGGCACCGGCCTGCGGGTCCCCACGGACGTCACGCTCGCCGCCGGCGACGCGGTGGACCTGGCGGCGGCGGCCCGACAGCGGCAGGCGGAGGGCTTCGGCGTGCTCAAGATGAAGGTGGGCACCGACGCCGCCGGCGACCTGGAGCGGGTCCGCGCCGTGCGGGCGGCCGTCGGCCCGGACGTGCGGATCCGGCTCGACGCCAACCAGGGCTGGACCCCGCGCGAAGCGGTCCGGGTGATCCGCGGCGTCGAGGACGCCGGGCTGGACGTGGAACTGGTCGAGCAGCCCGTCCCGCGCTGGGACCTCGACGGGCTGGCCTGGGTCAGCGACCGGGTGGACGTGCCGGTCCTCGCCGACGAGTCCGTCTTCGGCGTCCGCGACCTGGTCGAGGTCATCCGCCGCCGGGCCGCCGACATGGTCAACGTCAAGCTCGCCAAGTGCGGCGGCCTGCACCCCGCCCGGACCCTGCTCGACCTGGCCGCCGCGCACGGCCTCGGCACCGTCGTCGGGTCGATGATGGAGAGCCAGGTGGGCATCGGCGCCGCCGCCAGCCTGGTCGCCGCCTACGGCACCACCGCCGTCGCCGACCTGGACGCCGCGTGGTGGCTGGCCCGGTCGCCGGTGCGGGACGGCCTCCGGTACGACGGCGCGACCGTCGTGCTGCCGGACGCGCCGGGCCTCGGCGTGACCTCCGTGACTGAAGCAAAGATGCAGACTCGTGATTGATGACTGGCGGAAACTTTCATAGGGTCGCGGGAACGATCGAGCTGGGGGTGGACGTGGAGCTGCAACCGGGCCGGGAGGCCGTGGTCCGGGTCGCCGTCGCGACCCTCTGGACCGCCCCCGAGGCGGTACGACCCGTCGACGGTCCCGCCCTGGCCGCGCGCACCGACATCGCGGCCTGGATCTCCGGGATGGACACCGACCAGCAGGTCGGCGACTGCGTGCTGAGCCAACTGCTGCTCGGCGAGCGGGTGCTCGTCACCGACGTACGCCCGGACGGCTGGGCGCAGGTGGTGGCCGTCGAGCAGCCGGCCCCCGGGCTGCACCCGCGCGGCTACCCCGGCTGGCTCCCCGCCGAGCAACTCGCCCCGGGCGCGGGCCCCGCCGACGCCGAGCCGCTCGTGGTCGACGCCACCGTCACCGCCCTGCGCACCGCCCCGGGCGGCGCCGAGGTCGTGCCCGGGGTGGTCCTCGGCACCCGGCTGGCCCCGGCCGGCCCGGCGGTCGACGGCTGGCGCCCCGTGCACGCGCCCGGTCACGCCGACCCGCTCTGGCTGCCCGCCGCCCACGCCGTGCCGGTGCCCACCACGCCCCCGTCGGCCGGGGAGGTGCTGGCCGTCGCCCAGCGGCTGGTCGACGTCGTCTACATCTGGGGCGGCGTGTCCGCGTACGGCATCGACTGCTCCGGCCTGGTCCACCTGGCCTGGCGGCGGCTCGGCGTGCTGCTGCCGCGCGACGCCGACGACCAGGCCGCGGCGACCACGCCGGTGCCGTTGGGCACGGAACGCCCCGGCGACCTCTACTTCTTCGCCCGGCCCGGCCGGAAGATCCACCACATCGGCATCGTCACCGCCGACCCTCGTCCCGGCGACGACCGGCGGATGCTGCACGCCTGCTACCTGCAGCGCCGGGTGCTGGAGGAGCGGCTGCCGGCCGAACGCACCGCCACCCTGGTCGGCGCGCACCGGGTCTGACCCGCGTACGGCACGAGGGGGCGCTCCCGGTCCGGGAGCGCCCCCTCGTCGCGCGGGTACGCCTCAGCGGCGGGCGTCGGACAGCAGGCGGCGCCGGTCGTGGGAGGACTTGACCAGGCTGGCCACGGTCGCCACGGCGAGAGTGCCGAGGATGACCGTCAGCGAGAGCCAGATCGGGATGTGCGGGGCCCAGGAGACGGGCTCCCCACCGTTGACGAACGGCAGGTTGTTGTCGGCGAGCGCCTCCAGCACCAGTTTCACGCCGATGAAGCCGAGCACCACGGCCAGGCCGTAGGTGAGGTAGATGAGCCGGTCCAGCAGGCCGCCGAGCAGGAAGTAGAGCTGCCGCAGACCCATCAGCGCGAAGACGTTGGCGGTGAAGACCAGGTACGGCTCCTGCGTGATGCCGAAGATCGCCGGGATCGAGTCGAGCGCGAAGATCAGGTCGGTGGTGCCGATGGCGATCATGACGATCAGCATCGGAGTGAACATCCGCTTGCCCTTCGGCGAGCGGGTGGTCAGCTTGGCGCCGTCGTAGTCCCGCGAGATCGGCAGCGCCTTGCGGCTCCACCGGATCAGCACGTTCTCGCTGAAATCGTCCTCGTCCGGCTCGCCCTGCCGGACGAAGTTGATCGCGGTGTAGATGAGGAACGCGCCGAAGATGTAGAACACCCAGGAGAACTGGGAGATCAGCGCGGCGCCGGCGGCGATGAACCCGCCCCGCATGACCAGCGCCAGCACGATGCCGATGAGCAGCACCTTCTGCTGGTACTTCCGGGGCACGCCGAAGCGCGCCATGATGATCACGAAGACGAAGAGGTTGTCGACCGAGAGGCTGTACTCCGTCAGCCAGCCGGTGTAGAACTCCCCCGCCGCGCTCGCCCCGGAGGCGAGCCAGACGCCGGCGCCGAAGATCAGGGCCAGGGCGACATAGAAGCCGACCCACAGGCTTGACTCGCGCACGCTCGGCTCGTGCGGCCGCCGACCGATGATCAGCAGATCCACGAGCAGGATCCCGGTCAGTACGACGAGGGTCCCCGCCCAGACCAGTCCGGACACGTCCAAGGTTCATTCCTCCGGCAGACACGCAACGACGGGCACACCGTACGCCCTCGGTGGGCGCGGTGTGCCGGTGACGCTGACTCTGGTGACTGTCGGAGGTCTCTTCCGCCATCGCCCTTGGAGGCGGTGACCGACGGGGCCGGGTCGCCCACCGGGGATCGGCGTTCGACCGTGCTGACGACTCCGTCGCGGGGGAATACTCCCCTCCTCGTCCGCCATTCTTGCCCACCGCACCCAGCCACCGCACCTCGGGCTGCCCGTGTCTTCGCCCACCGGCAGCCGCCGACCCTCCTGGTGAGGCCACACGCACTGTGCGTAGTGCATCCTAGGAGGCTAGGTGCTCCCGGGTGGCGGGGCCGTGCGGGTCCGCCGGCGACCCGCCGGGCACCAGCGGGTCGGCCAGCGGCCAGCCGTCCGCGAGCAACGCGTCGCAGACCGCCACCGCGCGGGCCAGCCGCTCCGGATGCGGGCCGGTCAGCTCGACCACCGGCACCCCGCACCCAGCCAACTCCGTCCGGAACCGCCCGGTCATCCACGCCCGCAGGTGCTCCCCGTCGCGCAGCCCGTCGTCGTCGAAGGGCACCCCGACGTGGTCGGTCAGCAGGTACAGCGCGGGCCGCCGGGCCGCCGCGCGCACCTCCGCCGACGCCGACCCGAGGTAGCGCTCCTCCCACACGGCGGTGGCCCGGGCGTCGGTGTCGCAGAACAGCAGCGGGCCGCACGACCGGGCCGCCGCGTCCTCCGCCGCCTGCTGCTCCCGGACCACCTCGGCGAAGTCGTCGCAGTCCCAAACCACGTCGAAGATCGTGGCCGCCGGGTTCCGCTCGCGCAGCCGGGCCAGCTTCCGTTCGGTCAACTCCCGGCCGTACTCGGGGACCCACCGGGTGCCGTAGTGCTCCGCGAGGGCGGCGGCCATCGTGGTGGTGCCGGTGGACTCCGCGCCGACCACCACCACCCGCCGGACGAACCACGCCCGCACCGGCGCGCTGAGCCGGTCCCAGTGGCCCGCCGGGTCCGCACGCACCGCCGTCCCGGAGACCGGCACGCACCGCCGCCCCTGGTCCACGCACACGCCGACGGCGTCGAAGCGCCGGGCCAGTTCCTCGCCGTACGCCTCCGAGGAGAAGACGGCGTCCACCCGCCGCCCGCCCAGCGCCTCGCGGAACACCGCGCAGTGCAGGTCCCACACGCCCGGGTCGGCGTAGTCCACCGGGTGGTCGTCGTACCGCCCGACGAAGCGGACCCACGGGGTGTCCGCGTGCACCTCGCGCAGCCAGTCCAGCCGCAGGGCGAGCGGGATCGACTCCCGGCGCGAGGGCGCCACCACCACGGTGACGGCCGCACAGCGGGCGGCGGCGGCCGCGATCAGCGCGTGGTGGCCGGCGTGCGGCGGATAGAACATGCCCACCACCAGCCCGTGCCGGAACTCCGGCGCCCCCGGCCCGGCCGCGCCGCCGCCACCCGCCGCCGGGCGTTCGTCGGCCGGCGCCGGGCGTTCGTCGGCCGGCGCCGGGCCCGTCACGCCGCCACCGGGGCCGGGCCGGACGGCGCCCGGGTCGCGCCGGCGCCGCGCCGCAGGTCCGCCCGCCACTCGCGCAGCCCGAGCACGCAGAGACCGAGGAAGATCAGGTAGAGCGCCGCCGTGAGGTACAGGCCCTTGTAGGCATACAACGGGATGTAGATCAGGTCGGCCGCGATCCACAGCCACCAACTCTCCACCCGCTTGCGGGTCTGCCCGTACGTGGCCAGCAGCGACAGCGCGGTGGTCAGCGCGTCCGGCAGCGGCACCGTCGAGTCGGTGGCCCGGTCCAGCAGCGCCCACAGCGCGCCGGTCAGCGCCACCCCGGCCAGCCCAGCGCCCACCACTCCCGGCGGCTGGTCCGGCTGACCGTCAGCCGGCTGCGCCGCTCGCCGCCGTAGAGCCACGCCCACCACCCGTACAGGCCCAGGACGACGTAGACGACCTGGAGGCCGGCGTCGGCGTACAGGCCGGCCGTCCAGAACAGCAGCATCAGCAGCAACACGTTGGCGATGCCGACCGGCCAGTTGGCGATCCGCTGCCGGGCCACCAGCCAGACGTTGAGCACCCCGGTGGCGAAGCCCAGCAGCTCCGCGCGGGTGGTGCCGGTGCCCGCCACGGTGAACGCCGTGCCGATGAGCCAGTCGATCATGCCTCTCCCCTCTCCGCGCGCCCACCCTAGATCCGCCCGACCACCGGGAACAGGCCCCCGCGACGGCGGGCCGCCGGGGCGACGTGAAAGGCTGCGGCCATGGTGCTTGAGGTCGCGCTCATCGACGTACTGCCGGGACACGAGGACGAGTTCGCCGCCGCGTACGCCAAGGGGCACCCGGTGCTCGCCGGAACGCCGGGCTGCCGGTCGGTGCGGATGACCCGGGGCGTGGAGTCCCCGTCCCGGTTCGTGCTGCTGGTCGAGTGGGACTCGGTCGAGGCGCACAACGACAACTTCCGGGGCACCGAGCGCTTCACGCAGTGGCGGGCGCTGATCGGCCCGTACTTCGCCAACCCGCCGCTGGTCGAGCACTTCGTGGACGTGCCGGCCTGAGACTGTCGTACCCCTGTCCTACCCTGCGCGGTGCACGCGCCGGCTGCCGGTCCCGACGGGCTCGGGGGCGCCGGGCCCGGTGGCCCGCGCGGCGATATCCGGCGGGCAGCGCCTCGGCCGCGCTGCTCGCACGCGGCCGGGTCAGTCGGCAGGCATCGCCGCCCCGGCAGGAATCACTCGACGGCACGCCGGCTCAGCGCCGCGCTCGTCTCCTCCGGGCTGAGCGCCGCGTCCAGCAGCCAACCGGTGAGCTGGTCGTAGCGGCCGACGTCGGCCGTCGTCGCCAGGCGCACGTCGGTGGTCAGCGCCTCCAGCATCACAGTGCGGGGGTCGGCCGGGTCGGGGAACGAGTAGCAGGAGTACGGCGTGAGCGGCTGCGCCCCGCCCCGCGCGGCGACGCCCCGGGGCAGCAGCCGGATCGTCACGTGCGGCAGGCCGGCCAGCTCGACCAGGTGCCGCAGCTGCTCCTGCCACACCTGCGGCGGGGTGTCGCCGGCCTCGCAGGCCGCCTCGGCGAGCAGCGCCGTGTAGCGGGGCGGGTCGGCCCGCCGCAGCACCTCGTGCCGCATCGCGCGGGCGCGCACGTCGGCCTCCACGTCGACGGTCGGGTCGAGCAGCCGCCCGGCGGCGATCCGCAGCCGCGCGTACGCCGGGGTCTGGAGCAGCCCCGGCACGACGGCGGGCTGCCAGTCCACGATGGTCGCCGCCCCCGCCTCCAGCTCGGCGTAGGTGCGCTGCCGCTCCCCCATCTCCCCCAGCGCCTTCCACCAGCCCCGGCTGGTGGCGGCATCGCGGGCGATGACGATGAGCGACTCCCGCTGCGGCGGCGGCACCTCGTAGACGTCGAGCAGGTCGAGGACGTCGGCGAGATCCGGCCGGCTCTGCCCCAGCTCGATGCGGGACAGCTTGGAGGTGGACGCCCAGCCGAGCCGGTCGCAGACCTGCTCCAGTGTCAGCCCCTCCCGCCTGCGCAACTGGCGCAGCTCGGCGCCCAACCGCGCGCGTCGAATGACCGGACTCGTTGACAACGGCATCCCCGCCTCCCCACCGAGGGAGATTACGCAGGACGATCACCCAGCGCAATAGTTTGCTCGCGTACCGCAATCGAGACTAGTAGCCCCGTTGCCGGCCGGGCGCCGCCGGCCGCCTGTCAGGGCCGGTACGTGCCGAACGAGCAGACGTCGCCAACCAGGTCACGGGGGCGGTGCAGTACGGCGGGCGCCTCCGGGACCCCGGGCCCGGCGCCCGGGGCCGGGGTCCGCTCGGTGGAAGCGTGCGGTGATCTTCGGGCGACGGGCCGGCCTCGTGGTGTAACCGCAGGGCGAGGAAGCCGGCGGCTCCGCCGGCTTCCTCCAGGCGGTCACTTCACGCCGGCGGCGTCCATGCCGCGCAGCTCCTTCTTCAGGTCGGCGACCTCGTCGCGGATCCGGGCGGCCAGCTCGAACTGCAGCTCCCGCGCCGCGGCCAGCATCTGGTCGTTGAGTTCCTGGATGAGCTGGGCCAGCTCGGCCCGGGCCATCCCCTCCCGCGCGGGGCCGGCGCCGGCGGCCCGGCCGCGACTGCGGGTCTCCTTCACCGGCGCCTTGCCCCGGGACAGCTGCCGCACCGCACCGCCGACGCGGCTGTTCTCGGTGTCCTCCGCCTCGCGGTAGATGTCGTCGAGGATGTCGTGGATCTTCTTGCGCAGCGGCTCCGGGCTGATGCCGTGCGCCTCGTTGTGCGCGATCTGCTTGGCCCGCCGCCGGTTGGTCTCGTCGATCGCGTCCGCCATCGACGGGGTGATCTTGTCGGCGTACATGTGCACCTGGCCCGAGACGTTCCGGGCCGCCCGGCCGATGGTCTGGATCAGCGACCGGCCGCTGCGCAGGAAGCCCTCCTTGTCGGCGTCGAGGATGGCGACCAGCGACACCTCGGGCAGGTCGAGACCTTCCCGGAGCAGGTTGATGCCGACCAGCACGTCGTAGTCGCCCTTGCGCAGCTCACGCAGCAACTCCACCCGGCGCAGCGTGTCGACCTCGGAGTGCAGGTAGCGCACCCGGATGCCGTTCTCCAGGAGGTAGTCGGACAGGTCCTCGGCCATCTTCTTGGTCAGCGTGGTGACCAGCACCCGCTCGTCGCGCTCGGTGCGCAGCTTGATCTCGTGCATCAGGTCGTCGATCTGGCCCTTGGTGGGCTTGACGACGACCTCGGGGTCGATCAGGCCGGTCGGCCGGATCACCTGCTCGACGAACTCGCCCTGGGCCTGCTCCAGCTCCCAGGGGCCGGGCGTGGCGGACAGGAAGACCATCTGGCCCACCCGCTCCAGGAACTCGTCGAACCGCAGCGGCCGGTTGTCGGCCGCGCTGGGCAGCCGGAAGCCGTGGTCGATCAGCATCCGCTTGCGCGACGCGTCGCCCTCGTACATGCCGCCGATCTGCGGGATGGTCACGTGCGACTCGTCGACGACCGTCAGGAAGTCGTCGGGGAAGTAGTCGAGCAGGCAGTGCGGCGGGCTGCCCGGCAGCCGGCCGTCGATGTGCATCGAGTAGTTCTCGATGCCGGAGCAGAAACCGACCTGCCGCATCATCTCGATGTCGTAGGTCGTGCGCATCCGCAGCCGCTGGGCCTCCAGCAGCTTGCCCTGCCGCTCCAGCTCGGCCAACCGCTCGCCCAGCTCGGCCTCGATGTCGCGGATCGCCCGCTCCATCCGCTCCGGACCGGCCGCGTAGTGGGTGGCCGGGAAGATCAGCAGGTGGTCGACCTCGCGGACCACGTCGCCGGTGAGCGGGTTGAGGTAGTAGAGCTTCTCCACCTCGTCGCCGAAGAGCTCGATCCGGACGGCCAGCTCCTCGTAGGCCGGGATGATCTCCAGCGTGTCGCCCCGGACCCGGAAGGTGCCCCGGTTGAAGGCCATGTCGTTGCGCGAGTACTGGATGTCGACCAGGCGGCGCAGCAGCTGGTCGCGGTCGAGCTCCTGCCCGACGGCGACGCGCACGGCCCGGTCGAGGTATTCCTCCGGGGTGCCCAGGCCGTAGATCGCCGAGACGGTGGCCACCACCACCACGTCGCGCCGGGTGAGCAGCGACATCGTCGCCGAGTGCCGCAGCCGCTCGACCTCCTCGTTGATCGAGGAGTCCTTCTCGATGTAGGTGTCGGTCTGCGGGATGTAGGCCTCGGGCTGGTAGTAGTCGTAGTAGGAGACGAAATACTCCACCGCGTTGTGCGGCAGCAGCTCGCTGAACTCCTTGGCCAGCTGCGCGCAGAGCGTCTTGTTGGGCGCGAGCACCAGCGTCGGCCGCTGCAACCGCTCGACGAGCCACGCCGTGGTGGCGCTCTTGCCGGTGCCGGTCGCGCCGAGCAGCACCGTGTTGCGGTCGCCGCGTCGGACCCGACGCTCCAGGTCGTCGATGGCCGCCGGCTGGTCGCCGGCCGGCTGGAAGTCGCTGACGACCTGGAAGCGGCCGTCGAGCCGGGGAATGTCGAGCGCCATGACCTCAACGGTACGCCGGGGGTCCGACACCCCGCGCCGACTACGGACAGTCCCTGATCGGCTTCGATATTCCCATTGTGTGGCCGATCTCACGAGACTACGCTCTCGGTGTAGGCCGCTCGCGGCGGCCGACCGGGCAGGCGGCCAGGCCCTCAGCGGCCGGCCCGCCCCCGGCACAGGGGTCGCAGCACCCGGCACGCCCGGCGTGCGCACCCGACGTGGTCGCGCCCGAGGCGCTGACCGGCCGCCGCGAGCGCCCCTGCTCGTCACCCCGCGACGGTGAATCCCGTTCAACCATCCGTGGACACCTCCGCCGCCCGGGCCACCCGTCCCGACCCGACCTCCCCGCCACACGACGACGCCCACACCGGGGCCGTCCCGCGGGTGCTGACCGGCCGCCGGCGCACCACCCTGCTGGTGCTCGCGGTCGTGGCCGTGCTCTCCGCGGCGGCGCTGGTCGCGGGGCTGCTGAGCTGGTCGCCCGACCGGTCGGAGCCGCCCCGGGCGCTGACCGGCGACGAGCGCGAGCGGCTGGCCGCGATGCGGGTCACCAACCACCGCGACCTGCGGGCCGGGGTGCGGGTGACGACGGGCACCGGATCCGACCGCACCGAACTGGTCGGCTGGGTCGACTGGTCCCGGCCGCTGGTCTACCTGGACGTCGGCGGGCCCGGCGCGGGCGCCGAACGCGGCCTGCTGCAGGCCACGCCGACCGTGGCCGTGCTGCGGCCCGACCCGTCGGCGGTGCCCACCGCCGCGCCGCCTCCGCTGGTGCCGCCGGCGGACCGCTGGCGGCTGCACGACCCGTCCGGCGGGCGAGGGCTCGCCGCCGTGCTCGACCTGCTCTTCCGGCTCGGCGCGAACCGCCCCGAGCCGCCCTCGGAGGCCGCCCGCTGGGTGGGCCGCGCCACCGTCGGCGCGGAGCCGGTCGACATCCTCCAGGCGCCGTCGGCCCCGGGCACGCCACCGCCAGCCGCGTCCGCGGCGACGGGCGACCACCCGCGCTACTGGCTGGACCGCGACGCCCGCCTGCACCGGCTGGAGACCGGACTGCCCGGCGTCGGGCCGGTCACCGTGCAGCTCACCCGCACCGACCGGCCGACGCTGCGGCCGGTCGACGCCCTCGGCGGCCGGCCCGGGCAGCCCCGCGCCCCGACCGCCGGGGAGCGGGACCGGCTGGACCGGTTGCCCGCCCGGCTCCGCGCCGCCGGCGGCGCCGCCGTCACCCTCACCGCGCCCCTGGCCACCGGCACCAACCTGCGCGGCGCCGGCTGGGTGAGCTGGACCGGCCGGGCCGCGTACGTGGCCGTCGCCGACCTCGGCGTACCGGAGCGCCGGGCGCTGCTGCGCGTCGACGGGACGGACGTGACCCGGGCGGAGGTCCCCGCCACGACGGTTTCCGGCACGGTGGAGGCACCCGGCCGGCCCCCGCTGCCGCCGCCCGCCCGGGGCTGGCGGGCCGACCCGACGCACGCCGGCGACCTGGGCCTGCTGCTCGACGCGGCGCTGCGGGCCGCCCGGTCGCCCGCGCCGCGGGGCGCCACCCTCCGGGTGCGCGGAGACAGCCTGTCCGGGAGGACCGTGGACGTGGTCGAGCTGCGCACGTCCGGGGCGCTGCTGCGCTACTGGATCGACCGGTCCGGCGTGCTGCGCCGGCTGGAGCTGCGTACCCGGTCGGGTGCCTGGGCCCAGCTCGACCTGACCCCCGGCGCGGTGCCCCGGTTGCCCGCTGCCCGGTCGACGCCGCAGCGCCCGGAGGCGCCGGCCGCCGGGCGGTGACCGAGCGGGGCCGGGGTCGCCGCCGGGGTGACGTCAGGGCCCCGACGCGCCGGCGACGGCGGCCGGTGACCGGTCAGGGGCGCCAGCCGGTCTGCGCCGCCCATCCCTCGGCGCGCAGGTGCTCCTCGTCGAACCATGGGTCCTTCGCCGTGGTGTAGGTGGCGCTGTCCGGGGCCGAGGCGGCCAGTTCCCGCTTCAGCAGCAGGTAGGCCGCCCGCTGGTCCGGGTCGGCACGCAGGTGGTCGCGCATCAGCAGCGCGTACCGCCAGCCGGGCGAGTCCACGGCGCGGACGTGCAGGTACACGGGGCGGGCCGGGTCGGCGCTACCGTGCAGCCGCTTCTCCCACCGGCCGCTGCCGGGCAGTCGGGGGTTGTCCCACCAGTCGCCGGGCAGGCGCGGGAAGCCCGCGGCGGCGAGCCGCTCGGCCAGCGGGCCGTCCGCGTCGGCGAGGGTCGGCACGGTGAGCTGGATGTCGATCACGTCCTTGGCGGCGAGCCCGGGCACCGCGGTCGAGCCGATGTGGTCGATCCGCAGGTCGGCGGGGGCGATCGCGTGCCGGATCCGGGCGGCGAGCCGCGCGTACTGCTGCGGCCAGGTCGGGTCGGCCTCGGTCAGCACGACGCGGTGTGGCCGCACCGGTCGCCGCTCGCGCAGGTTCGCCTCGTAGGGCAACAGCCGCTCGTCCCACAGCGCGTCGACCGCCGCGTGCAGGTCGACCAGGCTGCCGTCGTTGGTCAGCACCACGTCCGCCGCGGCCCGGCGCCGGGCGTCGTCGGCCTGCGCGGCGATCCGTCGCTCGGCCTCCGCCCGGTCCATCCCCCGGTCGCGGGCCAGCCGCGCCAACCGGGTGGCCACCGCCGTCTGCACCACGACCACCAGGTGGTACGTGGGCGCGAGCCCCACCTCCACCAGCAGCGGCACGTCGTTGACCACGATCGCATCGGGCGCCGCCGCGGCGGCCAGTTCGGCCGTGCGGGCCCGTACGCGGGGATGGATGATCGCCTCCAGCCGGCGTCGGGCCGCCTCGTCGGCGAAGACCACCGCGCCCAGCGCCGCCCGGTCGAGGGCCCCGCCGGCGTCGAGGACCCGGTCGGAGAAGGCCGCGACGATCTCGGCCAGTCCCTCGGTGCCCGGCGCCACCACCTCCCGGGCCACCTGGTCGGCGTCGATGACCACCGCGCCCCGCTCGGCCAGCCGGGACGCCACCGCGCTCTTGCCGGATCCGATCCCCCCGGTCAACCCCACCATCAGCACCGGACCAGTCAACCCGATCTTCCCCGCACCGCCAAACCGGGCCGGTGCCCGCGCCCGACACGCCCGCCACGCCGGACGGAGGCCGGCGCGGGCCGTCTGAGCCACGGGTCTGGCTGGCCGCCGAGCGGATGGGCCCGGCCTCCGGGCCCCACCGGCGCGGACGGGCCCGGCCCCACCGAATCGAACCGGCCGGTGCCTGGGCCCGCCGGAACGGCGCCGAGCGGCCGACCCGCGCCGGAGCAGGGGCCGGGAGGGGCGGGCAACGGCGAGGGCCCCGCCCCCGGCGATCTCGCGATCGCGGGGACGGGGCCCTCGTCCGTCGTTCAGCGGGTCACTTGCCGCCGGCGAGCTTCTCCCGCAGAGCGGCGAGCGCCTCGTCGGTGGCCAGGGTGCCGGCCGGCTCCTCGGCCTGCCGGCTCGGGGCCGCGCTGGTCGAGGTGGTGGTGCCACCGGTGACGGCCGGAGCCGGGTTGGCAGCGGCCTCGGCGTCGGCGGCGCGGGAGGTCTGCACCTGCTTGGTGTGGGCCTCCCAGCGCTGACGGGCCTCGGCGTACTGGTTCTCCCAGGTCTCGCGCTGCTTGTCGTACCCCTCGAGCCACTCGCCCGTCTCCGGGTCGAAGCCCTCCGGGTAGATGTAGTTGCCCTCGGCGTCGTAGGTCGCGGCCATGCCGTAGAGGGTCGGGTCGAAGTGCTCCTCGCCCTCGACGAAGCCCTCGTTGGCCTGCTTGAGCGACAGCGAGATCCGGCGGCGCTCCAGGTCGATGTCGATGACCTTGACCATGACCTCGGAGCCGACCTGGACGACCTGCTCCGGGATCTCCACGTGGCGCTCGGCCAGCTCGGAGATGTGGACCAGGCCCTCGATGCCGTCGTCCACCCGGACGAAGGCGCCGAACGGCACCAGCTTGGTGACCTTACCCGGCACGATCTGCTGGATCGCGTGGGTGCGGGCGAACTGCCGCCACGGGTCCTCCTGGGTCGCCTTCAGCGACAGCGAGACCCGCTCGCGGTCCAGGTCGACGTCCAGGACCTCGACCTCGACCTCCTGGCCCACCTCGACGACCTCGGACGGGTGGTCGATGTGCTTCCAGGACAGCTCGGAGACGTGCACCAGGCCGTCCACGCCGCCCAGGTCGACGAACGCGCCGAAGTTGACGATCGAGGACACGACGCCCTTGCGGACCTGGCCCTTCTGCAGCTTGTTGAGGAACTCGGTGCGCACCTCGGACTGCGTCTGCTCCAGCCAGGCCCGGCGGGACAGGACCACGTTGTTGCGGTTCTTGTCCAGCTCGATGATCTTGGCCTCGAGCTCGCGGCCGACGTACGGCTGCAGGTCCCGCACCCGACGCATCTCGACCAGGGAGGCGGGCAGGAAGCCACGCAGCCCGATGTCGAGGATGAGGCCGCCCTTGACCACCTCGATGACCGAGCCGCGGACGACGCCGTCCTCGTCCTTGATCTTCTCGATGGTGCCCCAGGCCCGCTCGTACTGCGCCCGCTTCTTGGAGAGGATCAGACGCCCCTCCTTGTCCTCCTTCTGGAGGACCAGGGCCTCGATGTGATCACCAACCGAAACGACCTCGGCCGGGTCCACGTCGTGCTTGATCGACAACTCCCGAGAGGGGATGACGCCCTCGGTCTTGTAGCCGATGTCGAGCAGGACCTCGTCCCGATCGACCTTGACGACGGTGCCTTCGACAATGTCGCCGTCGTTGAAGTACTTGATGGTCTCGTCGATCGCGGCGAGGAAAGCCTCCTCGGAACCGAGATCGTCGTGGGTGACCCGGGTGGCGCTCGAGGGGGCCTCGATGCTGCTCGTCATGTGGGCGGTTGCTCCGGTCGGATGGTGTGTCACAGCAGGCTGGTGTCGCGGTGACCTGTTCGCGCCAGCGGATCCGTCGCCGGGCACACCGAAGATCGAGTGAGATCATGGAGGTAACTCCGCCAGTGGTCCCGGAGACCGCGCACCTGCTCCCTGCCGAGGCACACGATCCGCGAGCGCATCGTCTAGCCTACCTGCTGCATTACCACAGCGTGCAAGGCCTCCCGCCCTCTCGACGCCTCGCCACCTGCGAAAGCGGAGATTTCGGCAGGAAGGCGCCCCACGTGTCGCGTCTGTCACAGCGGCACCACCGGAACCGTAGCGCCACCTCCGTTCCGCCGCGCCCCGGGCCCCGCCGCCCGCCGTCGCGCCCGACGCAGGAGGGGCCTAGCGTGAGCGGGTGGACGACGACAGCAGCCGGGTGACCCGGCGCCGGGTGGGCGACGCCGAGGCCCGGCGCGCCAGCCGCCACTGGTGGGACACCGACGCCGACGACTACCAGGCCGAGCACGGCGGCTTCCTCGGCGACCTCGACTTCGTCTGGTGCCCGGAGGGGGTGCGCGAGGCGGACGTACGGCTGCTGGGCGACCTGACCGGGCGGCGGGTGCTGGAGGTCGGCTGCGGCGCCGCGGCCGCCGCGCGGTGGCTCGCCGCCCGGGGCGCCCGGCCGGTCGCCCTGGACCTGTCCGCCGGCATGTTGCGGCACGCCGCCCTCGCCGCCGCGCGCACCGGCGTACGCGTGCCGCTGGTGCAGGCCGACGCGCTGGCGCTGCCCTTCGCCGACGCGGCGTTCGACACCGCCTGCACGGCGTTCGGGGCGATCCCGTTCGTGGCCGACTCGGCGGCGGTGATGCGCGAGGTGTTCCGGGTGCTGCGCCCCGGCGGTCGCTGGGTGTTCTCGGTGACCCACCCGATGCGGTGGATCTTCCTCGACGACCCGGGCGAGGGCGGGCTGACCGCCACGCACTCGTACTTCGACCGGTCCCCCTACGTGGAGCAGGACGAGACCGGCGCGGCCACCTACGTCGAGCAGCACCGCACGCTCGGCGACCGGGTCCGGGAGATCGTGGGCGCCGGGTTCGACCTGGTCGACCTGGTCGAGCCGGAGTGGCCCGAGGGGCACCAGGGGATCTGGGGACAGTGGAGCCCGCTGCGCGGCCGCCTCTTCCCCGGCACCGCCATCTTCGTCACCGAGAAGCCCGCCTGAGAAGCCGGACCGTCGGTGCGACGTCCGGGGCCGCCGGCAGGGTTGCGCTGAGCCGGTGAACGCCGAGCCGATCGCGACACCACCTGGCCCCTGGTGTCCTGACCCGACCGGCAGCAGCGTGCGGACTACACGCTGGAGGACCTGCTCGACCTGCCGGACGACGCCCCGCGCGTCGAACTCGTCGACGGAGTCATCCAGGTGACACCATCCCCCTCCCTGGGCCACCAGGACATCTCCAGCCTGCTCTGGCTGTGGCTGCGGACCCACGCCCCCGCCCACCTCCGCGCCGCTCAGGCCGTCGGCGTGGCCCTCAACGCGAACACCAGTCGACAGCCGGACGTGCTGCTGCGCCGAGCCGAGGTGACCCCCGACCGGTCACTGCTCGTGCCTGACGACGTCATCCTCGCCGTGGAGGTGGTGTCCCCGGGTACGCGCGGCGCACCGACAGGTTCGCCAAGCCGGGTGAGTACGCCGCCGCGGGCATCCCGTTCCACTGGCGCATCGAACAGGATCCCGTGCACGTCTACGCCTACCGCCGGGGCGAGCGGCTCGGGCCGGGCGGAGAGCGGCAGTATGAACTGATCACCGACAGCGCCGAGCTGGTCGAACTCAGCGAGCCGTTCGAGATCGAGCTGCCGATCGCCGAGATCACCCCGTAGCCGGCCCGCCGTTTCCTGGCATCGACGCCGGGTACCCACCCGGCATGGCCGAGCAGAACGAGTTCCGCAAGGGTGACCACGTCTCCTGGGCCAGTCACAGCGGCCGGGCGTACGGCGTGGTCAAGGAGAAACTGATCGACCGGACGCACGTGCGCGGGCACGCCGTGAACGCGTCCCCGGAGCATCCGCAGTACCGGATCCGCAACGACGACTCGGGCCGGGACGTCGCCCACCGACCGGAGGTGCTGCGCCGTGAGCGGGAGTGACGAGGACCGGGACGTCTACCGGGAGTTCGCCGAGGCGGTGAACATGAAGCCGGGCGAGCTGTCGACGTGGCTGGAGACCGAGGAGTCCAAGCACGTCGGGTGGCGCAAGGGCACCAAGGGCGGCGAGTCCGTCGGGCACGAGTCCGGCCGGAAGATCATCGATCTGCTGCGGCGCAAGCGCGACCAGCTCTCGGAGGCCGACTACCGGCACATGCGCAAGGTCGTCGGGTACGTCCGGCGGCACATGGCGCAGCGACCCAGCGGCGACGTGCGCCAGACCCGGTGGCGGTACTCCCTGATGAACTGGGGCCACGATCCCGTCAAGGCCCCGCTTCCGTCGCCCGGCGGACCGTCCCGGAAGGCCCTGGAGCGGCACGGCGCCCCTCCGAAGGCCCGCCGGGGACCGGGACGCTGAACCGGACCCGGCCACGACGCCCGGCAGGGGTGGTACGCCGGACCGGGCCAGCACGTAGGACCACGAGCCGATGGGGTCTCGGCACGACGCCGACCGCGACGGGTTCCGGGGCAGCCCGGCCCGCGCAGGGATCAAGCCTGACCGCCCGAGCGGGTCGGGCTTGCCCGGAACCCCCACCACGAAGACACTCAGTGGTCGGCGCTGTTCCAGTCCCGCCCCTCGCCGACCGACACCTCCAGCGGCACCGACAGCGGGTACGCCCCGCCCATCTCCCGCCGCACCAGCGCCTCGAGGGCCTCCCGCTCGCCCGGCGCGACCTCGAACACCAGCTCGTCGTGCACCTGGAGCAGCATCCGCGAGCGCAGGCCAGCCTCGCGCAGCGCGGTGTCGACGTGCAGCATGGCCACCTTGATGATGTCGGCGGCCGAGCCCTGGATCGGCGCGTTGAGCGCCATCCGCTCGGCCATCTCCCGGCGCTGCCGGTTGTCGCTCACCAGGTCGGGCAGGTAGCGCCGGCGACCCAGGATCGTCGAGGTGTAGCCGTCGTGCCGGGCCCGGGAGACGATCTCCTGGAGGTAGTCGCGCACCCCGCCGAAGCCGGCGAAGTAGTCCTCCATCAGCCCGCGCGCCTCCTCGGCGGTGATGCCGAGCTGCTGGGAGAGGCCGAACGCGCTCAGCCCGTACGCCAGGCCGTAGTTCATCGCCTTGATCTTGCGCCGCTGGTCCGCGGTGACCTCGTCGAGGGGCACCCCGAAGACCGACGAGGCGGTGGCGGCGTGGAAGTCGGCGCCCGAGTTGAACGCCTCGATGAGCGCGTCGTCCGACGACAGGTGCGCCATGATGCGCATCTCGATCTGGCTGTAGTCGGCGGTGAGCAGGCACTCGTAGCCCTCCCCGACGACGAAGGCGCGGCGGATCCGCCGCCCCTCCTCGGTGCGGATCGGGATGTTCTGCAGGTTGGGCTCGGTCGAGGAGAGCCGGCCGGTGGCCGCCACCGTCTGGTTGAACGTCGTGTGGATGCGCCCGTCGTCGGAGACCGACTTGAGCAGCCCGTCGACGGTGGTCTTGAGCTTGGCCACGTCCCGGTGGCGCAGCAGGTGGGCCAGCACCGGGTGCGGGTTCTGCGCGTGGAGCCACTGCAGGGCGTCGGCATCGGTGGTGTAGCCGGTCTTGATCTTCTTGGTCTTGGGCAGGCCCAGCTCGCCGAAGAGGATCTCCTGCAACTGCTTCGGCGAGCCGAGGTTGAACTCGCGCCCCACCGCCGCGTACGCCCCCTGGGCGGCGGCCTTCACCTCGGCGGCGAAGTGCGCCTCCAGCTCGGAGAGGTAGTGCGTGTCGGCGGCGATGCCGGTGCGCTCCATGCCGGCGAGCACCCGCATCAGCGGCAGCTCCACCCCGGCCATCAGCCGGGCGGACTGCTCGCCGTCGCGGGAGAGCTCGGCGTCGATGGCGTCGGCGAGGTCGAGGGTGGCCCGGGCCTGGAGCATGAGGTTCTGCTCCGCCTCGCCGTCGTTGCCGAGGCCGTCGAGGGTGAGCTGGCCGGTCTCCGGTGCGTCGACCCGCAGCTCGCGGTGCAGGTAGCGCAGGGCCAGGTCGGTCAGGTCGTAGGAGCGCTGGTCGGGACGGGCCAGGTAGGCGGCGATCTGGGTGTCGCGGAGGATGCCCTCCAGGCGCCAGCCGTGCGCGGCGAACGCGAGCACGGCCGGCTTGCTGTCGTGCAGCACCTTGGGTCGCGCCTCGTCGGCCAGCCAGGCCGCCAGGGCCGCCTCGTCGGCCGGCTCCAGGGTGGCGGGGTCGAGCCAGGCCGCCGCGCCGCCGGCGGTCGCCAGGGCCATGCCGGTCACGGAGGCGGTGTGCCGGCGGTTGGGCCCGGTGTCGAGCTTCGCCGCCACGCCCACCGGGGTGCCGGCCGGCGCGTGCGTCTCCAGCCACCCGGCCACCGCCCCGGGCTCCGTGAGCACCTCGCCGGTGAGGTCGAAGCCGGCCTCGGCCTCCGGCTCCACGGCCTCCAGGTACTGGTAGAGCCGGTCGCGCAGGATGCGGAACTCGAGGGTGTCGAAGACCTGGTGGACGGCCTCGCGGTCCCACCCCTCCCAGCGCGTGTCCTCGGGACGCAGCGGCAGCTCCAGGTCGGAGACGAGGCAGTTGATCTCGTAGTTGCGGATCACGTCGGCGAGCCGCTCGCGCAGGCTGTCGCCGGCCTTGCCCTTGATCTCGTCGGCCCGCGCGACGACTCCCTCGACCCCGCCGTACAGGTTGATCCACTTCGCGGCGGTCTTCGGGCCGACGCCGGGGACGCCGGGCAGGTTGTCACTGGTCTCGCCGACCAGCGCGGCCAGGTCGCGGTAGCGGTCCGGGGCGACGCCGTACTTCGCCTCCACCGCCGCCGGGTCCATCCGGGCCAGGTCCGAGACGCCCTTGCGCGGGTAGAGCACGGTGACCTGGTCGCCGACGAGCTGGAACGCGTCCCGGTCGCCGGTGGTGATCAGCACCGACATGCCCTGGTCGCGGGCCTGGCAGGCGAGGGTGGCGATGACGTCGTCGGCCTCGTAGCCCTCCTTCTCCACCACCGGGATGCGCAGCGCCGCGAGGACCTCCTTGACCAGGCTGACCTGGCCCTTGAAGTCGGTCGGGGTCTCGCTGCGGCCGGCCTTGTACTCCGCGTACTTCTCGGTGCGGAAGGAACGGCGGGAAACGTCGAAGGTGACGACGATGTGCGTCGGCTGCTCGTCGCGCAGCACGTTGATCAGCATGGACGTGAAGCCGTAGACCGCGTTGGTCGGCTGCCCTGTGGTGGTGGAGAAGTTTTCCACCGGCAGGGCGAAGAACGCCCGGTATGCCAGGGAGTGTCCGTCGACGAGGAGCAGGCGCGGCGTCGTAGCTGTCACGCGAGCGACTCTAGCCGCCCGCCCCGACAGTCCGGGACACCGGCACGGCCGCCATCGGCATGCCACGCCACCGGCCCGGCGCGGACGCCGGCGCGGCCCGAGCGGGCCGCGCCGGCGGCCCCGTCACAGCACCTTGGCCAGGAACGCCTTCGTCCGGTCGTGCCGGGGGTTGGCGATCACCTCGCGCGGGTTGCCCGACTCCACCACGACGCCGCCGTCCATGAAGACCAGCGAGTCGCCGACCTCGCGGGCGAAGCCGATCTCGTGGGTCACCACGATCATCGTCATGCCGTCGCGGGCCAGGTCCTTCATCACGTCGAGCACCTCGCCGACCAGCTCCGGGTCGAGCGCGCTGGTGGGCTCGTCGAAGAGCATCAGCTTCGGCTGCATCGCCAACGCCCGGGCGATCGCCACCCGCTGCTGCTGCCCGCCGGAGAGCTGGCCCGGGTAGTTGCCGAGCTTGTCGCCCAGCCCCACCCGCTCCAGCAGCGCGGCGGCCCGGTCCCGGGCGGCGGCCTTCTTCTCCCGGCCCAGCAGCACCGGCGCCTCGGCGACGTTCTGCAGGGCGGTCATGTGCGGGAAGAGGTTGAACCGCTGGAACACCATGCCGATCGAGCGGCGCTGGGCGGCCACCTCCTTCTCCCGCATCTCGTGCAGCTTCCCGCCGCGCTCGCGGTAGCCGATCAGCTCGCCGTCCACCCGGATCCGACCGGCGTTGATCTTCTCCAGGTGGTTGATGCAGCGCAGGAACGTCGACTTGCCGGAGCCGGAGGGGCCCAGCAGGCAGCAGACCTCGCCGCTGCGGACCTCCAGGTCGATTCCCTTGAGCACCTCGACCGACCCGAACGACTTGTGCACCTGCTCGGCCCGGACCATCGGCCCGGACTCCGCCGTGGGCGCGCCGGCCTGGGCCGGCGCCGTCACCTCGGTCATCCGCCATCCACCTTCCCGGTCGTGCCGCCGCTCTCCGCCGTGATCGCCCGCAGCCTGGTCCTCGCCCGCCCGCTGCGCCCGACGCCCTTGGAGAAGTGCCGCTCCAGGTAGTACTGCCCGACCAGCAGCACGCTGGTCAGCAGCAGGTACCAGATGGTCGCCGCGACCAACATCGGGAAGACCTGGAAGGTCCGGCTGCCGACGGCCCTGAGCTGGAAGAAGAGCTCGGTCGAGACCGGCACGAAGGCCACCAGCGAGGTGTCCTTGAGCATGGCGATGGTCTCGTTGCCGGTCGGCGGGACGATCACCCGCATGGCCTGCGGCAGCACGATGCGGCGCAGGATCTGCCCCCGCCGCATGCCCAGCGCCTGGGCCGCCTCGGTTTGGCCCTCGTCGACCGACTGGATGCCGGCCCGGACGATCTCCGCCATGTAGGCGGCCTCGGAGAGGCCCAGCGCCAGCATGCCGGCCACGAAGCCGGCCAGGACCTCCAAGGCGGAGAAGCCGAACAGCCGCGCCTCGAAGTCGTCGACCCCGAACAGGGCACCGATCTGCCGGTCGAACGGCAGCCCGAACTCGATGCGCGCCCAGAGGATGCCCAGGTTGCCGAAGAGGATCGCCAGCACCAGCCGGGGCACCGCCCGGAAGAACCAGGTGTACGCCCAGGCGACGCCGCGCAGGATCGGGTTCTCCGACAGCCGCATGATGGCGAGGACGATGCCCAGCACGATGCCGATCAGCATGGAGGTCAGGAGCAGCGCGATGCTGCCGCGCACCCCCTCCATGATCGGCGGGCGGAACATCTCGTCGACCATGAGCGACCAGTTGAACGCCTTGTTCGTCACCAGCAGGTGCACGAACATGGCCACCAGCACCCCGATCACGGCGACGGCGACCCACCGCCCGGGATGCCGCACGGGCACGGCGCGGATGGGTTCCGGCCGTGCCCGTTCAGGTGTTTCTGTTCCGACCGACATGGTCAGCTGGTCGGGTTCAGCGCCGGGGTCGTGATGGCGCCGCCCTCGACGCCCCACTTCTTCAGCGCGCCCTGGTACGTGCCGTCGGCGATGACCGCCGTGACCGCCTCCTTGAGCACCTCGGCGAACGCGGCCTGGTCCTTCTTCACCGCGTAGCCGTACGGGGCGGACTCGTAGATGTCGCCGAGCAGCTCCAGCTGGCCGTTGCTCTGCTTCACCGCGTACGCGCCGACCGGCGAGTCGGCCAGCATGGCGTCGTCCTTGCCGCTGACCACGGCGGCGGTGGCGTCGCTCTGCGCCTGGTACTGGTCGATGGTGATCGCCGGCTTGCCGGCGTCGGTGCACTTCTTCGACCGGGCGGTGATGTCGTCGAGCTGCACGGTGCCGACCTGCACGGCGACCTTCTTGCCGCAGGCGTCGTTCGGGTCGATCTTGGCCGGGTTGCCGGCCTTCGTCGCCCACTGGGTGCCGGCGGAGAAGTAGCTGACCATGTTGACGGTCTTCATCCGCTCGGCGTTGATGGTGAACGACGAGACGCCGATCTCGTACTTGCCGGAGTCCACGCCGGGCAGGATCGAGTCGAACGGCGCCGACTCGTACTCGGCCTTCAGGCCGAGCTTCTGCGCGACGGCGTTGAACAACTCGACGTCGAAGCCGACGACCGTCTTGCCGTCGGCGTCGAGGAACTCCGCCGGGGCGTACGTCGAGTCGGTGCCGACCTTGATCACGCCGTCGGCCTTGATGGCGTCGGGCACCTTCGCCGCCAGCGCCGAGTCGGCGGCGGCGGTGACGCTGGGTCCGGCGCCCGGCTGCTCGGTGCTCTCCTTCTCGCCGCAACCGGCGAGCGAGAGGGCGAGCAGCGCGGCACCCGTGGCGCCGAGCACGGCCCGGCGGCCACCAGAGATGTGGAACATGTCGTTCTCCTTGCGATGAGGGGTGGCGGCCGGTCAGGCCACGCCGAGGTAGGCCTCTTTGACCGCCGGGTCGTGCAGCAGGTCCGCACCGGTCCCGCTCTTGACGATCCGGCCGGTCTCCAGCACGTACGCCCGGTGTGCCCGGGCCAGGGCCTGCTGGGCGTTCTGCTCGACCAGCAGGATGGTGGTGCCCTGTTCGTTGATCTCGGTGATGATGTCGAAGATCTGCTGGATCAGCATCGGCGCCAGACCCATCGAGGGCTCGTCGAGCAGCAGCAGCTTCGGTCGACTCATCAGGGCCCGGCCGACGGCCAGCATCTGCTGCTCGCCGCCGGAAAGGGTACCCCCGGCCTGCTTGCGCCGCTCCGCCAGGCGCGGGAACAGGTTCAGCACCCGGTCGAGGTCCTGGGCGATGCCCGTCCGGTCCCGCCGGGTGTAGGCGCCCATGTCCAGGTTCTCCAGCACCGTCATGCCCGGGAAGATGCCCCGGCCCTCCGGCGCCTGGCACAGCCCCCGCCTGACCCGCAGGTCGGCCCGGAGCTTGGTGATGTCCTCACCGTTGAACCGGATGCTCCCGCTGGCGACCGGCCGGATCCCGGAGATGGCCCGCATCGTGGTCGACTTGCCGGCGCCGTTGGCGCCGATCAGGGCGACGATCTCGCCCTCGTCCACCGTCAGGCTGATGCCGTGCAGCGCCTGGATCCGCCCGTACAGCAGGCTCACGTCGTCGATCTCAAGCAGCATCGTCCGGCACCCCCAGGTACGCCGCGATCACCTTCGGGTTCTCCCGCACCTCGGCGGGCAGCCCCTCGGCGATCTTCTTTCCGAACTCCAGCACCACGATCCGGTCGGTGACGCCCATGACCAGGCGCATGTCGTGCTCGATGAGCAGCACGGTCACGCCGGTGTCCCGGATCTGCCGGATGAGCTGGAGCAGTTCCTCCTTCTCCGCCGGGTTGAAACCGGCGGCCGGCTCGTCCAGGCAGAGCAGCACCGGGTCGGTGGCCAGCGCGCGGGCGATCTCCAGCCGCCGCTGCTCGCCGTAGGAGAGGTTGCGGGCGAACTCGTGCATCCGCTTGCGGATGCCGACGAACTCCAGCAGGCGCTCGGCCTTCTCCCGGCCCTCGCGCTCCTCCTTCCAGTACCGCGGCAGGCGGAACAGCGCGGAGATGACGCTGGTCTTGTGGTGCGCGTCCGCGCCGACCAGGACGTTCTCCATAGCGGTCATCTCGGGAAAGAGGCGGATGTTCTGGAACGTCCGCGCCATGCCCATCTTGGTGATCTGGTGCCGCTTCTTGCCGCTGATCTTCTGGCCACGGAACCTGATCTGCCCCTCGGTGGGCTGGTAGATGCCGGTCATCGCGTTGAAGCAGGTGGTCTTGCCGGCGCCGTTCGGCCCGATCAGACCGAGGATCTCCCCCTTGTACAGGGTGAAGTCCACCTCGTTCAGCGCGACCACGCCGCCGAAGCGCAGCGTGACGTTGTCGACCTCCAGCAGCGGCTCCCGGGTGGGCACCGCCTCCACGGCCGGCGCGCCGGCCTGCGCCGGGACGGCCGGCGTCTGCTCGGTGTCACTCACCGACGGTCACCTCCTTGCGGCGGTCCTTGAACTCCGCCGCGCGTCGTCGGTTCGGGATCAGGCCCTCGGGCCGGAAGATCATCATGATCACCAGCACCAGGCCGAAGAAGAGGAACCGGAACTCGTACAGCTCGTAGCCGAGCACCTCGATGCCGCGGAACCGCTCGATCATGTACGCCACCAGGCCGCCGCCGACGATCGCGCCGACGATGTTGCCGGAGCCGCCGAAGATGACCGCCGCCAGGATGATGATCGAGTTGAGCAGCTCGAAGTTCTGCGAGTTGACGAAGTTCTGCTTGCCCGCGAAGAGCGCACCGGCCAGCCCGGCGATGGCGGCACCCGCCGCGAACGCCCACAGCTTGAACTTGAACGTCGGCACGCCCATCAGCTGCGCCGCGTCCTCGTCCTCGCGGATGGAGATCCAGGCGCGGCCGACCCGGCTGTGGGTCAGGTTCCGCACCCCGATCACCACCAGGATGATCAGCGTGAGCACCAGCCAGTAGTAGGGCCGGGCGTCGAGCACGCCGAAGATCGGCTTGCCGTCGGCGTACTGGCCGGGCGGGTGCGGAATCTGGTTGAAGCCCCGCTGGCCCTTCAGGAACTCCGAGCTGACCGCCCCGATCCGGATCATCTCGGCGAAGCCGAGCGTCACCAGCGCCAGGTAGTCGCCCCGCAGCCGCAGGGTCGGCGTACCCAGCATCACGCCGGAGACCATCGTCAGCGCGATCGCCACCGGCACCGCCAGCAGCCACGGCCACAGCGTTTTGATGTCGCTGCTCGGCGAGGTCAGCACCGCCACGGTGTACGCGCCGACGGCGAAGAAGCCGAAGTAGCCGAGGTCGAGCAGGCCGGCGAAGCCGACCACGATGTTCAGTCCGACGGCCAGCAGCACGTAGATCGAGACGGTGAACATCACCTGCGTGAAGTTCGCACCGGGGGTCGGGATCGGCCCGAGGTACTGGTAGAACTCCTTGTTCGGCAGCGCGTAGAAGAACACGATCACCGCGGCGAGCAGCGCCCAGCGCACCCAGCGCGGCGCGCCGCGCCACCGTTCCCCGGCCGCCTCGCGGCCGGAGCGCACCTTCTCCAGGACGGTCGTCATGCCCGTGCCCTCCCCAGCGACTCACCCAGCAGACCGGTCGGCCGGAACATCAGCAGCACCACCAGCAGCGCGAACGCGGCGAAGTCCTTCCACTGGCTGCCGAACAGGCCGGAGGCGTAGTTCTCGACGACGCCCAGCAGCAGGCCACCGACGAGCGCACCGCGCAGGTTGCCGATGCCGCCCAGCACCGCGGCGGTGAACGCCTTGAGACCGAGCAGGAAGCCGACGCTGTAGGTGAGGGTCTGGATCCGCACGTCGTAGAGCAGACCCGCCACGCCGGCCATCGCGCCACCGGCGATGAAGACCATCATGATGATCCGGTCCTTGTTCACGCCCATCAGCGCGGCGGTGTTGGCGTCCTGCGCCACCGCCCGGATGCCGCGGCCGACCCGGCTGCGGTTGATGAACATGTCCAGCGCGATCATCATCACCAGCGCGGACCCGAGGGTCAGCAGCTGGATCGCGTCGATCGGCACCCCGGCGATGTGGAACAGCGGCTTGGAGCTGACCAGGGCGGGCGCGCCCTGCGGCAGCCGGCGGGTCCAGATGCCGAACGCCTCCGCGATGGCGATGGAGGCACCGATCGCGGTGATCAGGAAGGCCAGCGGCGGGGCGTTGCGCTTACGCAGCGGCCGGTACGCCACCCGCTCGATCACCGTCGCGGTGCCCGCCGAGGCGATCGCCGCCGCGAGCGCCGCGACGAGCAGGTAGAAGATGATCGTGCCAGCTCCGCTGACCTGCGAGTCCTGGTCGAGGCCGAACAGCCTCCAGGACACCAGGGCGGCGAACGCGCCGGCGATGAAGACCTCGGAGTGGGCGAAGTTGATGAGTCTCAGCACGCCGTAGACCAGCGTGTAGCCCAGCGCGACCAGGGCGTAGATCGCGCCCTGCGTCAGGCCGGTCGTGGTGAGTTCTCCGAAGTTGGAGAACAGTCCGTCGAAGTTCAAGGGAGGGACGCTCCATCAGGGTCTGGAGAGAAAAAGGGGGTGCGGCCGGGAGCGAGCTCCCGGCCGCACCCGCGATCACAACTCAATCGCTGTAGCAGCGACCGGCGTCAGGACTTCGGGATCTCCTGATCCGGGACGACCTTGCCGCCCTGGACCTTGAAGGCCCAGACCTTGACCTGCGCGGGGTCGAGCTCGCCGCCCTCGACGAACTTGTAGCTCGCCGCGACGCCCTCGCCGCTGTAGCCCTTCACGAACTCCAGCAGGCCCGCACGGGTGGTCTTGCCCGCCTTGATGCCGGCGAGCAGGATGTTCGCCGCGTCGTAGGCCGTGTCGCTGTAGGTGCCCGGATCGGTGCCGTTGAGGGCCTTGTACTCCTGGGCGAAGGTGCCCCGCGCCTCGGTGGCCGGCTGGCACGGGCAGGTGAGGATGGTGCCCTCGGCCGCCGCCGCACCCGCGGAGGTGATGTACGCGTTGTCGTTCACGCCGTCACCGGCGATCAGCGGAGCGGTGACCCCGGCAGCGGTGAGCTGCTTGCGGATCAGGCCGGCCTCCTGGTAGTAGCCACCGTAGAAGATGGCCTGCACGTTGGCGGCCTTGACCTTGGTGACCACGGCGGAGAACTCGACCTGCTTGCCCTCGCCCTGGACCTTGTCCGAGCCGACGACCACCGGGCCGAGGACCTTCTTGACCTCGTCGGCCAGGCCGGCGCCATACGCGGACTGGTCGTCGATGACGTAGGCCCGCTCGGCCTTGATCACGCTCTTGATGTAGTTACCGGCGGCCGGGCCCTGGCTGAGGTCGTTGCCGACGGCGCGGAAGAAGGTCTTCCAGTTCTGCTTCGCCAGGGTCGGGTTGGTCGCGGAGGGGGTGATGGTCGCCAGACCGGCCTCGTTGAACAGCGGACCGGCGGCCTCCGACTCACCCGAGTAGGCCGGGCCGACGATGCCGAGGATCTTCGTGTCGTCGATGGCCTTCTGAGCCAGCTGCGGGGCCTGGTCCGGGCTGCCCTGCGAGTCCAGAGAGACCAGCTCGACCTTGCAGTCGGCGTTTTCCTTGTTGTACTTGTCGACGGCCAGCTTGACGCCGTTGTTCTCGTTGATGCCGAGCGCCGCCGAGCTGCCGGTCAGCGCGCCGAAGAACGCGATCTTGTTGCCACAAGCTTCCCCACCGGACGCCGTGTCGTCTCCACCGCTGGAGCATGCGGTGCCGCCGGCGACGAGCGCCAGCATGGCGACCCCACCGATAACGCGCGCGAGCTTCTGCCTCAAGGCCCGAACCCTCCTCCGTCCCATGGTCCGAACCACCCGCTGCCTATTGGCCCTTGCGGGGGCGGACGAACCAGACCGTCGTCGCCGGTCTGGGGCCGGACGCTATCCCACCTTTCAGCTGTGACGAAAGCCCCAGCGGAGCGGGTTGACCGAACCGTTACACGCCGTGGCGGATTGGAAACGATCGCTGTAAGAACCGTCTGTCATGAATGCCCCTCGCCTTCGTTTCGTCGGTAACGGGCAGGTCAGCGCCCACTCCCTACCGATCCATGACCGGCAACCCCGTCCACCAGGCGCGGGACGTTTGGCCGTCATCGGCGACCAACACCAGTCGATCTCCCTGGGCCGCCGCCGCCACCGCCGTGTCGCCGCCGTCGGGCACCACGGCAGGCATCGCCATCGTCCGCCACGAATCCCCCGAATCGACCGAGAGCCACAGTCCGTGACCGCCGCCGTCCCCGGTCACCGCCACCAGAGCACGCCCGGCCGGCACCAGACCGTCGACCGACGACACCCCCGGCCCCGGCACGCCGAACCCGCCGACCCGCCGCCACTCGTCCCCGGCCAGCCGCCAGGCCGCGAACCCCTCGCGCACCGGACCGACCGCCACCAGCCCGCCGTCGCCCACCGACGCCACCCGCTGCGCCTGGCCGCGCCCGTCCGCCGCCGGCAACGCCACCCGCCGCCAGGCACGGCCGTCCGCCGAGGCCCACGCCAGGGGCGCCAGCGCGGTCGCGCCCGGCGGCAGCACCGCCCCGACCACCCACCAGCCCGACGGCACGGCCACCGCGTCGTACGCCACCGTCCGGCCGCGCCCGTCACCGGCGAGCTCCGGCACACCCTCCCGGATGGTGAACCGCGCGCCGTCGGGGGACGTCCAGACCGCCGCGCCGTCGACCCGGGCCCCCGCGATCAGCCAACCGGCCGGCCCGGCGGCCAACCGGGCCACGCTCACCGCCCGCGGCCCCGCGTACAGCTCGAAGGGGGCCGGCACCTCCCGCAGCGCGCCGTCCGGGGCCTGTGCCCAGGTGCCCGTGCGGGGATTGCCGTGCACGCCGCCGTTCTTCGCCCCGAGCGCCGCCACCCGCCCGTCCCGGCAGGCGGCCGCGTACAGCACGTGCTGGCGGCCGTAGAAGCTCGACGCCGCCACCGGCAGCGCCGACCACGCCGCGCCGTCGGCGCTGCTCCAGGCCGCCGGCCGCGTCTCCCCCGCCGCGTCGGCCAGCCCGCCCACCACGTACCACCGGCCGGCGCAGGCCACGGCGTCGCGCAACAGCGGCCGGCCGGCCGCGCCCGGCGGCGCGGGCAGGCTCAGCGGCTGCCACGCCGGGCGCAGCGGCTCGGCGGCGGGCTCCGCCGGGGCCCGGTCGCAGCCGGCCAGCAGCGCGGCGGCCACACCGAGCACCGCCACCAGCCGCCGGGACCACATGGGATCAGATGTTATCGATCGGCTGGCCCGGCGGGGAGCCCGGTTCCACGGGCCCCGGCGTGTCGCGCCGTCCCGGTGCGTCACCCCCGGGCAGTCCGGCCGACCGCGACGGAGGGCCCGGCGCGGACTCCGAGCGGCCCGGCGTGTTCCGCCCCGGGTCAGGAGGTGGGCTGCGGGACCTCGCCGCCGGCGGTCTCGGCCAGGATCCGCTCGGCGACCTCCTTCATGGTCATCCGGTGGTCCATGGCCGTGCGCTGGATCCACTTGAACGCCTGCGGCTCGGTCATCCCGTAGGTCGTCATGAGCGCACCCTTGGCGCGCTCCACGGTCTTGCGGATCTCCAGCCGGTCGGTCAGCCCGGCGACCTCCGACTCCAGCGCGGCGATCTCGGAGTAGCGGGACAGCGCGATCTCCACCGCCGGCACCAGGTCGCTCTTCTGGAACGGCTTCACGAGGTACGCCATCGCGCCGGCCGCCCGGGCCCGCTCCACCAGGTCGCGCTGGCTGAACGCGGTCAGGATGATCACCGGGGCGATCCGGGCGCCGGCGATCCGCTCGGCGGCGGCCAGCCCGTCCATGATCGGCATCTTGATGTCGAGGATGACCAGATCGGGCTTGAGCTCCTCGGCGAGCCGGACGGCGGTCTCGCCGTCACCGGCCTCCCCGACCACCTCGTAGCCCTCTTCGACCAGCATCTCGGCGAGGTCCAGCCGAATGAGCGCCTCGTCCTCGGCGATCAGAACGCGCCTGCGCTCGACGTCCGTCTGCGTCTCGGCCACGAGCCTCTCCCACCAGTCTGTGCTCGACACCCGCCGTGCCGGGTGTCGCCGCCCCTAGCGTAGTGGGTAACCTATGGCATGACGCCACAGCGTCGGGCGAGGACGCGACAGCGTCAGGCGAGCCGGTCCCCGTATTCCAATCGGCAGAGAAACGGAGCTCAAACCTCCGACAGTGTGGGTTCGAATCCCACCGGGGACACCAAATGTCGTACGGGCGTTCAAAAATCGTTCATGCACCCACCCGAGGTGCGCACCCGACCACGTTGCCTGTACCTCCACGGGGCGACCTTCGCGGAGGCTGCCCGCGCCGTCAAGTTCTCCTATCCCACGTCGGCACTGATGCAAGATCCGAGCGAAGCCGAAGGAACAGGGTCCCGGCTGCGGTGCTTCCGCTGCCGCTCGGACGTCGACCATCCGATACACCTCGGCCAGTACGCCTACCTCTTCGGCCTCTACCTCGGCGACCGGGCACCTCGTTACCACCGCCCGGGTTCCGCGGCGTGCATCTCCTGCTCCGATGCCTGGCCCGGCCTCATCGACGCCCGAGAGGACGCCATGAAGAGCGGTGCTCGCAGCTGCGGTGCAGGGCGTGTAGGCGCGGGGTTGCGTCAACCTGCAGAGCTATGGCAAACACTGGCCGTGCCTGCTGCCCCAGCACGGCCTCGGCAGGAAGCACGAGCGCCCTGTCGTGCTCACCGACTGGCAGCGGAAGATCCTCACCGCCCACCCCGGCGACTTCGCGTGGCCTGTTCCCCCACGGCACGATTCGCCAACCGGCTTACCGTGCGTGGCAAAAGCTTCGTACCCGCGCAACATGTTCACGAACGAGTCCGTAGGCATCATGGGCCTGTGCCAGTGGGTGCTAAACCTGCTCGGCGTCACCTGGAAGACGAACCGCCACAGCTCACTGTCAATGGCGTGCCGGAGGCGGTGGCCGCCATGGACCGGCACGGCGGCCTGAAGTCCTGGCACCGACCTTCATGTGCTGCGGGCAGCACGGCCAGCCATCCTCGCGCAGTGGATGGCCGACGGTGTGACCGCCTGGACCGCGGATGAGGGCGGGTGCACGGGCGCAGCTCCGCGATAGTTCCGCATCGCCATCATCGCGACGTTGCCGAATGAACCGGTGCCAGCCGGTCCAGCTGCGGACCTGGTAGTGGTCCAGGCCGACCTGGCCTGCCGGTCTGGAACAGCTCCTCGATGCTCCAGCGGGAGCCGGCCACAGTCACGGGGGTGTGCAGCGGCACCGGCCGCGGTGACCAGCACAGGTAGAAGGCCAGCTCGCCGGTGCTGCGGTTGCGGCGGATGAGCAGCCACCGATGCTCACCCGGGCCGGTGGCGGTGGTGATCCAGGCCCACAGGTACTCGCGGGGCCTTTCGCGCCCGGACCGCAACTGTGCAACTGCCACTCGGCGGTGGGGATCCGCTCGGCGAGGTCGTCGACACGGATGAGGGTGCTGCCGTCGCTGACCGCCACTCGTCGGTCACAGCCGACTGCCAGGACGTAGCCGATCCCGCGATGTTCCAGGTCGGCGCGCAGGTCGGGGTCGGCGCCGTCAACCTCGTCGCCGGTCACCCATGCGGCGGGGACACCAGCGCCCAACGCAGCGGCGATCATCTGCCGAGCCAGGGCCGGCTTCGCGGCGAAGACGACGTCCCGGGGACGCCGGCGGCGGCAAGGCGGTCGGGGCGACCGAACCAGGTCGCCTCGGGCAGGTAGAGCCGACGGTCGATCATCGCCCGGCCCGCCGGTGACACGTAGGCCAGGAACACCCCGACCTGGCTGTTCTCCACACACCCAGCGGTCCCGGTGTACTGCCGTTGCACACCGACCGAGCACACGCCCGTCTTCAGGAACCCGGTCTCGTCAGTGACCAGCACCCCATCGGGGTAGCCGAGCTGCTCCACTAGCCAGGAACGCACGTCGTCGCGGACGGCGTCGGCGTCCCATACCGCCGTGCGCAGCAGCCGCTACATCGCCTGCGGATCGACATGACCGGCGCGTTCGGCAAGCGACCAGCACGTCTTGCGTTCCACGCTCGACAGGAGCCCCTCGACGAACGCCGCCGCGGTCCGACGCGGCTCCACCCGGGCGAATCGGTCAGCGACACGCGTCTCCGCCTCGTCGAGGATGACCCTCCACCCGGCAGGGATGCTGACTCGAAAATCGGTGAGTGAGTGGGCAGGCGGCAGCACCCGGCGGAGCGCAGTGGAGCCGGGTCGGGTTGAGGGCTTCTGGTTAGGCGATGGCTGGCTGCGGTGGGGGCTGGAGATCGACTTTCTGGCCGGTGAGCTGTTCGAGCTGACGGATGAGATCACGTTGACGGCGCTGCTTGCTGATCCTCGACTCGTGGAATCCGGGGCCCAGGTCCTGGTAGCGGGCATCGGGGTCGGTAAGCAGGTGCCAGACGATGGTCAGTACTGAGTTGCCGGCCGCGACGACTGCCCGTTTCTTGCCTCGTCGGCGGGCCAGGCGACGGTAGCGTTCGCCGAGGAAGGTGCTGGTGCGGGAGAGTCCGGCGACTACCTCGCCGAGGGTAGCGGCCAGCCAGGGGTTGCCCTTGCCGGTGGGGTTGGCCTTTTTGCGGCCGGCTGACTGGGCGTCGATGGGGCTGAACTTGGCCCAGGACACCATGTGCGCGGCGGTGGGGAAGACTGTCATGTCCACGCCGATCTCGGCGATGATCTCCTGCGCGGAGCGCACGCCGACGCCGGTGATCTCATCCAGCTTCTCCACCATCGCCGCGAAAGGGGCGATCAACTCCTCGATTCGGGCGTCCAGGCCGGCGATGTCGGTAGCGAGGGCGTCGATGCGGTGCAGCATGGTGGCGCAGATGAAGGCGTGGTGGTCGTCGAAGTGGCCGGTCAGCGCCTCGCGTAGTTGGGGGATCTTGCGGCGCATCGATCCGTGGGCCATCTCCGCCAGGATTTTCGGGTCGCGCTGTCCGTCGATCATCGCCTGCAGCATCTGCCGACCGGATACCCCGTGCAGGTCGCTGATGACGGAGTCCAGCTTGATCTGCGCGTCTTCGAGGGTCTTCTCCAGGCGCTGCTTTTCCCTGGTCTGCTCGCGTACCAGGCTTCGCCGGTAGCGGGTCACATCCCGCAGCTGCCGGATCGGCTTGGGGTGCACCAGGCTGGGCCGGCACATTCCGCGTTCTACGACCTTGGCCAGCCACACCGCGTCGAGCCGATCGGTCTTCGGCCGGCCGGGCACGTTTTTGACATGTTGGGTCTGCTGCACCGATAGGTGACATCTGAGATGGCTTGCCCTGTGGGCGAGCTGGAAGGATGTCGCTGTGCCCAAGCCCTACCCCCGAGAGTTC
>NZ_JBFAAF010000041.1:0-69184 GCF_040639595.1 Micromonospora sp. NPDC023814 | reverse complement strand
TTCGGACCCTGCGGCCTGCGATCCCCACGGATCTCGAACACTGCAACCCCTGATCACGTCAGGCGTTGCAACGATCCCTAGAACCCGAGGCGTTAGGAAGGGGCCCTTCCTTGCACCTCAGACGGTCGGGGCCTGCTCGCTGATCTCGCTCAGCGCCGATTGGGGATCGAGCTGCATCGCGAGGTCGCCGAGGGAGACGATGCCGACCAACTTGCGATCGGCGTCGCAGACCAGCACCCGCCGGATGCCCCGCTCCCGCATCAGGGCCGCCGCCTCGGCCGCGGTCGAGTGCTGCTCGATCATCACCACCTCCCGGGTGATGATCGAGCCGATGGTGGTGGCGGCCGGGTCGCCGCGTTCGGCCACCGCCCGCACCACGATGTCCCGGTCGGTGAGCATGCCGGCGAGGGTGGCACCGTCGGTGACCACCACGTCGCCGATGTCCGCCTCCTTCATCACCCGGGCCGCCTCGTCCAGGGTGGTCTCGGCGGGCAGGTAGATGACCTGCTTCGTCATCACGTCGCTGACCCGGTAACCGGTCATGAGAGCCTCCAGAGAACATCCGGCCGATCGGACTGCGGTACCCCGTGGCGCGCCCGCTACACGTCGCCGCGCTCCCGGTGCACCTCCGCGACGAGTCGCTCCGCCACCCCGTCCACCGGCAGTTCGACGCGCTCGTCGGAGGCCCGGTCGCGCAGCTCGACGTACCCCTCGGCGAGGCGGCGGCCGACCACGACGGCGCGGGGGATGCCGACCAGCTCGGCGTCGGTGAACTTCACCCCGGCCGAGACGTGCGTCCGGTCGTCGACCAGCACCCGCAGGCCGGCGGCGGCGAGCCGCCCGCCGAGCTCCAGCGCCGCCTCCAGCTGCGGTCCCTTCCCGGCGGCGATCAGGTGTACGTCGCACGGCGCGACCGCCGCCGGCCAGACCAGCCCCCGCTCGTCGTGGTGCTGCTCGGCGATCGCGGCCACCGCCCGGGACACCCCGATGCCGTAGCAGCCCATGGTCGGCCGGACCGGCTTGCCGGCCGGGCCGAGCACGTCGACGGCGAAGGCGTCGGTGTAGCGGCGGCCGAGCTGGAAGATGTGCCCGATCTCGATGCCCCGCCGGATGGTCAGCTCACCGGTGCCGCAGGCCGGGCAGGGGTCGCCGGCCCGCACCTCGGCCGCCTCGATCGTGCCGTCCGGCACGAAGTCCCGGCCACAGACCACCCCGGTCGCGTGCCGGCCCGGCTCGTTCGCGCCGGTCAGCCAGGCGGTGCCCGGCACCACCCGCGGGTCGACCAGGTAGCGGATGCCGAGCTTCGCCATCACCTGCGGGCCGATGTAGCCGCGAACCAGCTCCGGGTGGGCGTCCCAGCCGTCGAAGACGTCCACGGTGGCCGGCGCGACCGCCGCCCCGAGCCGCTTCAGGTCCACCTCGCGGTCGCCGGGCAGCCCCACCACAAGCAGCTGGGCCTCCTCCGCGCCGGGTCGGCGCAGGCGGAGCACCACGTTCTTCAGGGTGTCCGCGGCGGTCCAGTCGTCCCGGCCGCCCAGCCGGCGGGCGTTGGCCAACTCGACCAGGCTGGCGATGGTCGGGGTCTCGGGGGTGTCGTGCACCTGGGCCGCCGGCTGCGCGTCCGGGTCGCCGGCCGGCGGGGCGGGCGTGGTCACCGCCTCGGTGTTCGCGGCGTAGTCGCAGGCGGTGCAGCCGACGAAGGTATCCTCGCCGACCGGCGTCGCCGCCAGGAACTCCTCCGACGCCGAACCGCCCATCGCCCCCGACGTCGCCCGCACGATCGTGTGTTCCAGCCCGAGCCGGTCGAAGATCCGCCGGTACGCGTCCCGGTGCCGGTCGTACGCCGCCGCCAGCCCCGCGTCGTCGAGGTCGAACGAGTAGGCGTCCTTCATCAGGAACTCGCGCCCGCGCAGCAGGCCGGCCCGGGGCCGGGCCTCGTCCCGGAACTTCGTCTGGATCTGGAAGAGCGTCACCGGGAAGTCCCGGTACGAGGTGAACAGGTCCTTGACCAGCAGCGCGGCCAGCTCCTCGTGGGTGGGCGCGAGCAGGTGCTCGGCGCCGCGCCGGTCGGCGAAGGTGAAGATGTCGTCGCCGTACTCCGTCCACCGCCCGCTGGTCCGGTACGGCTCCGCCGGCAGCAGCGCCGGGAAGTGCACCTCCTGGTCGCCGATCGCCGTCATCTCCTGCCGGACCACCTCGGTGACCCGGTCCAGCACCAGCTTGCCCAGCGGCAGCCAGGTGTAGCCGCCCGGTGCGGCGCGACGGATGTAGCCGGCCCGCAGCAGGAGCCGGTGGCTCGGCACCTCCGCGTCGGCCGGGTCCTCGCGCAGGGTCCGGAGCAGCAGGGTCGACATGCGTAGCAGCATTGGCGCAGCGTACGGCGGGCGCCGACGGGTCGGCGATCCGATTTGTCGCGCGCGAGGAAGATTTTCGCGGCCGGCGGCAACCCCGCCGGATCGGGGTGGCGTCTGGGATGGCGTCACGACCCTGCACCACCTACCCCCAAGGATCGGCTCGTGTGGACCCTCTCCTGAGTGAGTTCGACTCGTTCGTCCGGACCCGCACCCCGGCGCTGCTGCGGTCGGCCTACCTGCTCACCGGCGACCAGCACCTCGCCGAGGACCTCGTCCAGTCCGCGCTGGCCCGGACCCACCGCTCGTGGAACCGGCTGCACCACAGCGGAAACGCCGAGGCGTACACCCGCAAGACCATGTACCACCTCCAGGTCTCCTGGTGGCGACGCCGCCGCGTCGCCGAGTCGATGCCGGGCGACATGCCCGAGCCGCGCGGAGGCGGCTCGGCCCCCGACCACGCCCAGCAGACCACGCTCCGGCTCACCCTGCGGGCCGCGTTGCAGAAGCTCTCCGCCAAGCAACGCGCCGTGCTGGTCCTGCGGTTCTTCGAGGACCGCACCGAGGCCGAGGCCGCCGACCTGCTCGGCGTCACCGTCGGCACCGTGAAGAGCCAGACCTCCAAGGCCCTGGCCAAGCTGCGCACCGTCGCCCCGGAACTCGCCGAGCTGTACGTCCTGGAAGGAAGCGCCCGATGAACGACGACCGCCTCCGGCTCGACCTGGCCGCGCTCGCCGACGAGGTCAGCCCGGTCGACCTGCGCGACCGGGCCCTGCGTACCTCCCGTCGGCTCGGCGTCCAGCGCGCCGTCGCCACCTCCGCCGCCGCAGTGGTGATGCTGGGCGCGGCCACCGGCACCGCGTTCGCGCTGATGCCCCGCGACGACGGCCCCGCGCCCGTGCCGGCCACCACCCCTTCGACCACCCTCACCCCGACCCCGACCCCGAGCGAGGCGACGCCGACGACCACCGCCTCCCCGGAGGCCGCAGTGAGCTCCGGGGCGGCGGGGCCGACCGCGACCATCGGGCGGGTCTTCTACGGCCCGCAGCGCAGTGCGGAGGGCGCGGGCCCGGTGCGCCTCTGGTCGTTCCGACCGGGCTCCGAGCCCGTCCGGCTTCTTTCCGTTCCGACGGACGCGGCGATCAGCAACGCGGTCGTCTCGCCGGACGGCGAGCGGGTGGCCTGGGTCGACGACTCCTCGTACCTCCACGTCGCCGACGTCGACGGCACAGACGCCCGGACCTACCGCGGCAACCTCGTCGACCCGGACTGCTGGACGCCGGCCTGGGCGCCCGACTCGCAGCGGGTCACCGTGTCGCGGGTCGTCTCGGCCGAGCCGAGCATGGTCACCGAGGTCGGGGTGGTCGAGCTGTCGAGCGGGAAGTTCACCCGGATCGGCGACCTGCGGGGCTGCCACCCGCTCTGGTCCGCCGACGGGAAGGTGCTCGCCTTCCCCGACGCCTCGTCGGGTCGGGTGACGCTGACGGACCAGTACGGGCGGAAGGGCCGGTCCGTCCCGAACTTGGGCGGGAACGCCGACAGGAGTTGCTTCGACGTCGCTAGCCTCTCCCCGGACGGCTCCCGGATCGCGCTGCGCCTGCGGGGGCCGGGCGAGGAGTCGGGCGACGTGGCGCGGGAACTCGACGTGAACGCGGTGCTCGACACGCGTACCGGCAGGAAGCTCGACCTGGAACTCGGCGGCCGGAAGCTGCTCCAGGCGTACTTCCAGGCGGACGGGACGCTGGTCGCCAGGGTCGGCGTGGGTGACCGCAACGTACTCGTGCTGCTCGACGGCGATGGCCGGAAGATCAGCGAGACGCCGGAGCCGACGTCCCTGAAGGGGCAGCAGATCCTGGGCGTCGCCGACTGAGCCGGATCTGCCCTGTCGAAGGCGGGCCACCCCTCCCCGGGGTGGCCCGCCTTTCGCGTCGAAAAAGTTCGCGGAATTTCTTCCGGCGACCGGCAACCCCGTCCGATCGAGGTGACGTCTGGGATGGCGTCACCCCCACGCACCACCATCCACAAAGGACCGAACCATGACCGTTGCCGTCGCCCGCGCCGCCCGCAGCACCCAGACCCTCCGGCGGGTCGTGGCCCTCTCGGTGGCCGCCCTGGCCCTCCTCGGCGGCGCGGCCTGCTCCGCCCCGGGGTCGGGGCCGGTCGCCGCCCCGGCCGACCCGCCGGCCGCCGTCCCGGCGGCCCAGCCGACCGGCTCCTCCACCGTGTCGACCACCGGAAACGGCGGCGCGGCGGGCGGCCCGGCCACCCTCTACTACCTGACCCGCGACGGCGGCAGCCAGTACGTCACCTCGCTGCGCGACGGCAGGGTGACCCGGCACGCGGAGGTGCCGAACGAGCGGTACTGCGTGGGCAACTCGGTCTCGGTGTCGCCCGACGGCCGGCGGGTCGCCTGGGTGACCGGCAACGACCGGGGCGAGGGGCGGCTGACCGTGGCCAACCTGGACGGCTCCGACCGGAAGACCCTGTCGCAGCGGGTCTACTGCCTCGGCAACCACCCCGCCTGGGCCGGCGACTCCGGCTCGATGAAGGTGATCCTGGTCGGCTCCGGCACGAAGGGCCTGCTCGACCTGGCGACCGGCGGGTTCACGGCGCAGACGCCGGAGCAGTTCGCCCGGGACACCGTCCGCTCGGCGAACGGCGACTTCCAGGCGTACCGGGCAGACGACCGGATCGTGGTCCGGGACGCCCGGGGCCGGCTGGTTCGTGAGGTCCGGCACGGCGCGGAGACCGAGGAGGGCGGCTTCACCGTCACCGGCGTCTCCGACGACGGCCGCTACGTCGCGGTCGGCCCGCAGGCCACCGATCCCTCGCGGATCGTCTCGGGCTGGACGCTGGTCGACACCGCCACCGGCCGGACCGCGTCGCTGCCGGTCGAGGCCACCCGCGGCCACCTCTCCCTCTTCCTCGGCGCGGGCGGCGCGATGGTGATCCGGGTGCACGAGAACGGCCAGCCCGCCCGGATCCACGAGGTGAGCGCCTCCGGCGAGGTGACCAGCCGCCCGGAGCCGGCGGCGCTGGGCCGCCCGATCGGTCACCGCGCCTGAGGCGCGGACAGGTGCGCCGGTCGGACCCGGCGCCACCATTCGCCGGGGCCGTCGCGACACGGGGCGCGACGGCCCCCGCGTGTCCGGTGGGACCTCCGCCACGTCGGGCGGTCGGCGCGGTGACGGGCCGGCCGGCCCGGTGACAGACTGGCCGGCGGTCGACCGGGGCGACAGGGGGAGGCGCGGGTGCGCTGGCGCAGTTTCGTGGCGGTGGGAGACAGCTTCACCGAGGGCATGGACGACGCGTACCCGGACGGCACGTACCGGGGCTGGGCGGATCTCGTGGCCACCCGGCTCGCCGCCGAGGCCGGCCCCGACTTCCGGTACGCGAACCTGGCCATCCGGGGCCGGCTCTTCCCGAACGTGGTGGCCGAGCAGGTGCCGGCGGCGCTCGCGATGAAGCCCGACCTGATCAGCTTCGCCGCCGGCGGCAACGACGTGCTGCGCCGCACCTTCGACCCGGACGCGCTGGTGGCCCGCTTCGACGACGTGGTGCGGGACCTGCGCTCCGGCGGCGCCGACGTGGTCCTCTTCCGGTTCGCCGACGTGATGGCCCGGTTGCCCGGTCAGCGGCTCGTCGCGCCCCGGGTGCAGCTGCTCAACCGGGCCGTCGGCGAGACGGCCGAGCGGCACGGCGCGATCCTGGTCGACCTGTACGCCGACGACACCTACCTGAACCCGATGCTGTGGAGCACCGACCGGCTGCACCTCTCGGCGGCCGGGCACCGCCGGGTGGCCGGGCAGGTGCTGACGGCGCTCGGCGTGGGCTGCGACGAGGAGTGGCTGATGGTGCCGCCGCACCCGGCGCCGACGCCCTGGCTGGCCGCCCGGGCCGCCGACCTGCGCTGGGCCGGGCAGCACCTGGCACCGTGGATCAAGCGCCGGCTCACCGGCCGTTCGTCCGGCGACACGGTCACCGCGAAGCGGCCGTCGCTCGGCCCGGTCACGGACTGAGCCGTGCTCACCCTGCACACCGCGCCGCTGCTGCGGACCGCTCCCGACGCCCCGCCGACCGCCGGGGCCGCCGTCGCGGTCCGGGCCGACCGGATCATCGCGGTCGGGCCGCTGGCCGAGCTGACCGGGACGTACGCCGGCGCCCGGATCCGCCGCTGGCCGGGCACGCTCGGGCCGGGGCTGCTGCACGACGCCCCGCTCCCGGCCGCCGACACCCCGCGCGAGCGGGTGCACGCGCTGCTGCGTCGGGGAGTGACCGCGGTGCTGGCGGAACAGGTGGCCGATCCCGCGCTGCGGGCCGCCGTGGACCGGGGCGACCTGCGGGTGCTGCCCGCCGTCGTGCCGCCGGCGCTGGTGCCGGGCGGTCGCGCGGACCTGGCCGTGTTCGACGCCACCGGCGCCTGCCTGGTGACCGTGGTCGCCGGTCGGATCGCCCACCGCCGCGCCTGACCGCCCGGCGACCCGGTTGCCGATGCCGGGCCGCCGGCCCGCGATCCGGCGTACCTTGGGGATCATGTCTGTGCCGAGCGATCCCGATCCCCGACTCCAGTCGTACGCGGACCCGCAGCGGCTCGTCACCACCCGGTGGCTGGCCGACCACCTGGGCGACGAGGGCCTCGTCGTCGTCGAGTGCGACGAGGACGTGCTGCTCTACGACACCGGTCACATCCCGGGTGCCGTCAAGGTGGACTGGCACACCGAGCTGAACGACCAGGTGACCCGGGACTACCTCGACGCGAGGAGCTTCGCCGAGCTGTGCGCCGCCAAGGGCATCGGCCGGGACGACACGGTCGTCTTCTACGGCGACAACTTCAACTGGTGGGCCGCGTACGCCCTCTGGGTGTTCTCGCTCTTCGGTCACCCGGACGTGCGGCTGCTCGACGGCGGGCGGCAGAAGTGGATCGCCGAGAGCCGGGAGCTGACCCGGGACAAGCCGTCCCGGCCGCGCGCCGACTACCCGGTGCCGCAGCGCAACGACGCGCCGCTGCGGGCGTACCGCGAGCAGGTGATGGCGCACGTCGCGGCGGGTCGCCCGCTGGTCGACGTCCGGTCGCCGGGCGAGTACACCGGCGAGATGCTGCACATGCCCGACTACCCGCAGGAGGGCGCGCTGCGCGGTGGGCACATCCCGGGTGCGGTGAACAAGCCGTGGAAGTCCGCCGCGAACGACGACGGCACGTTCAAGTCGCCCGACGAGCTGCGGGCGATCTACGCCGACCAGCTCGGGCTCGCCCCGGACGACGACATCGTGGCCTACTGCCGGATCGGCGAGCGGTCGAGCCACACCTGGTTCGTGCTGCGGCACCTGCTGGGCTACCCGCAGGTGCGCAACTACGACGGCTCGTGGACCGAGTGGGGCAACCTGGTCCGGGCCCCCGTCGTGAAGGGTGACCAGCCGGGCGGCCTGCCGAGCTGACGGTCGGCCGGGCCGGCGGGGTCAGCCGGCGGGCTCAGCCGGCGGCGAGGGAGACCGCGCCGTACAGGTTCCGGGTCACGCCGGTGACCTCGACGGTGTCCGGCCGCCAGCGCAGCAGCCCGCCGGGGTTGTGCCGGAGCAGCACCGAGCCGTCGCGGTCCCAGCCGAGCACCTCGCAGCAGCCCTTCCAACGGTCCCGGCCCAGGTTGAGCAGGTGGGTCACCACGCCGGTCCGGGCGTTCAGCACCGCGACCCCCTCCAGCCAGCCCATGTTGCCGGTGGTGATCCAGCCGGCCCGGGCCACCATGTCGCCGCGCTGCCAGCCGCGCCCGTAGAACTCCTCGACCAGGTTGCCGGGGGGCAGCGCGCGGAAGTCGACCCGGCCGCTGCTCCGGTGCGTGCCGTCGCCACCCCACTCGATCCGCGTCACGCTCGGCGGCGTACCGCCCAGCTCGAGCAGGACGTTCGGCCGGTCGTTCCGGCCGGGGTCGGCCGGGTCGCGCAGGTCCGGGGCGGCCGGGTCGGGCGTCACCACGTTCCAGGGCGACACCGGCAGCTTCCGGGCGGCGCCGGTGCGCGGATCCACCTCGTACGTCGTCGCGTCGTCGCCGACGAGCAGCCGGTCGCCGGACCAGAGGACGTGCTCCAGGTAACCCTTGAGCGGGAACCGACGGACCGCCGCGGTGGTCAGGTCGACCACGATCACCTCGTCGGTCTGGGCGAAGGCGGCCGTCCGCCCGTCCCGGGAGAGGCTGCCGGTCTTCAGCGGCACCGCCTCGTTGCCCTCGGCGTCGCGGGTCCGGGCCGGGGTGACCACGTCGAGGTCGCGGACGATGCCGTCGTCGCCGAGCACCCGGATCCGTCCCTCGGCGCCGGTCTGCGGGTCGACCGGCTGGTGCAGCGCCAGCGCCCGGCGGACCGGCTTGGCCGAGAGCGTCGCGGCGACCGGGTCACCGAGCCGGCCCAGCGGGTCACCGGGGTAGCTCAGCTCGGCCGGCGGCGTCTGCACGGGCGCGGGGTGCCGGGTCGGGCTCGGTGTCGCGCTGGTGGCCGGTGGCGGCGGGTCGGCGGGGCGCACTGCGATTGCCGTACCGCCGGCGAGCAGGGCGACCGCGAGCGCACCGGCACCGGCGGCGCGGCGGGTGCGCCGGACCCGGCGGGCCCGTTCCCAGCCCGCCGTCGCCGGCTGTGCCGGCCGGACGTCCTCGGCGGCCAGGGTCAGCAGTCGGGTCAGTTCCTCTTCCTTCACGACTTCACCTCCATCCCGCTCGCCAGGCCGTCGTCGCGGCCCAGTTCCGGCGCGACCTCGCGGAGCCGGCGCAGCGCCGCGTGGCACTGGCTCTTCACGGTGCCGACGGTGACGCCGAGGGCCTCGGCGGTGGCCGCCTCGGTGAGGTCCTCGAAGTAGCGCAGCACCAGCACCGCCCGCTGTCGGGGCGGCAGGTGGTCGAGCGCGTCGCGCAGCGCGAGCCGTAGCGCCCCGTCGCCCTCCTGCGCCGCCCGTTCCGGCGGGTACGCGCTCAGCCACTCCCGTCGGCGTCGCCGCCACCAGGAGACGGCGTCGCGGTAGAGGATGGCCCGCACGTACGCGGCCGGGTCGCCGTGCCGCACGGTGGGCCAGCGCAGGGCGAGCTTGAGCAGCGCGTCCTGGAGCAGGTCCTCGGCCTGGTGCCGGTTGCCGCAGACCAGGTAGGCCGCGCGCAGCAGCCGGTGCTGGTGGCACTCGACGAAGGTGACGTAGCCGTCCCGCCCGTCGTCGGTCGTCGCCGGTCCCATCCGCCCTCCCTCCGGCCGGCCGTCGCGTGCGGCGTCACCTGGCAGACGCACGGGCCACCGGAAAAGGTTGGGCGCCACCGGCACCAGGTTCCGATGCGCCCCTCCGGCCGCACCACCGGCAGCGGGTGCCCGGCTAGGCTGCGCCGATGGCGCAGGTGTGGCGGGACTGGGGCGGCGTCCTGCTCGCCGTGCTCGCCGGGCTGCCCCTGCTGGTCCTGGCCACCGCCGTGCTCGCCCGCTGCCGGCGGGATGCCGCGACCGCGCGGGAGGCGTGGCGGCGCAGCGTCGCCGAGGTGGGCGCGGTGGCCGGCACCCTGCCCTGGGTGTGGATGATCCTCACCCCGCGCGCCGCGCCCCGCCAGGTCGACGCGGTGCCGCTGCGGGACCTGGTCGACCTGCTGACCGGGCCGCCGGCGACCGCCGTGGTCCAGGTGGTCGGCAACCTGCTGGTCTTCGCCGCCCTGGGCTTCTTCGCCCCGGTACGGCTGGCCGCGCTGGCCGGCGTCGGCCGGCTGTTCCTGCTCGGCGCGGCCGGCTCTGTGCTGGTCGAGTCGTTGCAGTACGCGCTCGACCTCGGCCGGGTCTCCTCGGTCGACGACGTGCTGCTCAACGCGACGGGTGCCGCCCTGGCCGGCCTGCTGTCCCGGCGGTGGTGGGCGGGGCGGCGGGCGGCACCGGGGCGGCCGGTCGCAGCACCCGCCACGCCGCGAGGGTGACCAGCACGAAGACGCCGGCCACCGCCGCCGCCACCGGCCCGACCCCGTACGCCGTCCCGGCCAGCCCGGCGAGCGCCGCCCCCAGCGGTGCGGTGAGCAGGCCGACCATCCGCTGGGCGGAACCCACCCGGCCGAGCAGGTGGGCCGGCACGCGGCCCTGCCCGTACGCGGCCCAGAGGCTGTTCCACACCGTGGTGCCGGCCGCGAAGACGGCCAGCGCCAGCCCGCCGGGCAGCGGGTGCCGGGCCAGCGCGAGCCCGGTCAGCGCGACGGCCTGGGCGGCGAGCACGGCGCGGAGCACGGGCACCGTGCCGAGTCGGGCGGCCAGCCTGCCCGCCCCCAGCCCCCCGGCGAGCCCGCCGAGGACGGCCGCCGCGGCGAACAGCCCGTACCCGGCGGGGGGCACCCGCAGCACGTCGAGCGCGTAGAGCACCAGCACCGCCAGCAACCCGCTGATCGCCAGGTTGCTCCCGGCGGTCAGCACGGTGAGCCGCCACAGCACCCCGTCCCCACGCACCCACCGCACCCCCTCGAAGACCTCCCGCCACACCGCCCCCTTCCTCCCGCCGCGCCCCCGCCCCTGCCCCTGCCCCCGCCCGCTCTCCGCGATCTTGCAGTTGTGGCCCTCGCTCTGCGGCACATGGACGGGTTTGTCGGGGCGCAACGTGCAAGATCGCGGAAAGTGGGGGCGGGTCGGGCGCAGGGCGAGGGTGAGGAGGGCGGCGGCGGCGAAGGTGAGGGCGTCGAGGGCGAACGGCAGGGGCGCGGCGAGGGCGAAGAGCACGCCGGCGGCGGGGGCGCCGAGGAAGCCCCCGGCCACCGCCGTGCCGGCCTGGAGACGGCCGTTGGCGTGGGACAGGGCGGCCGGCGGCACCACCGACGGCAGCATCGCGAACGCGGCCGCGTCGAACAGGGTGCCGAGCGCGGCGAGCAGGAACGCCGCCGCCACCAGCGCCGCGACGCCGGCCCGGTCGAGGGCGACCGCGACCGCCAGCCCGCCCACCACGGCGGCGCGCAGCCCGTCCACCGCCGCCATCGTGCGGCGGCGGTCCCAGCGGTCCGCGTACACGCCGCCGAGCAGGCCGAACAGCAGCGGCGGGAGCTGCCCGGCCACGGTCACCACCGCGATCACCCGGGGATCACGGGTCAGCGTCGCGGCCAGCAGCGCCAGTGTCGGCGTACGCAGGGCGTCGCCGAGGCGCGAGGACACGGCGGCGGACCAGAGCAGCCGGTAGTCGCGGCCGAGCGGGGATGCGGTCATGACGGCGAGCCTCGGGGGTCGACCGGGTCGAGGGTCAAGCCGCCGGGAAAGGGGGACGCGCGTGTCGGTGATCATCGGTACGGTGGGCGCCGGCATCGGACCCGGGGAGCACTCCAGCGTGGACCACACCTTCCAGGTCGACCTCCGTGGCGTGGTCGACCTGCTCAGTCACCACCTCTACGGCAGCCCGCGGGTGTACGTCCGCGAGCTCCTGCAGAACGCCGTCGACGCGATCACCGCGCGTCGCGCGACCGACCCCGACGCGCCCGCGCTGGTGCGCGTCGAGCCACCGGAGCTGACCGGCGACGGCACGCTGCGGGTGCACGACACCGGCATCGGCCTCACCGAGGCGCAGGTGCACGAGTTGCTCGCCACCATCGGCCGCAGCTCCAAGCGCGACGAGCTGGGCTTCTCCCGGCACGAGTTCCTCGGCCAGTTCGGCATCGGCCTGCTCTCGTGCTTCCTGGTGGCCGACGAGATCCGGGTGGTCACCCGGCACGGCGACCACCCGACGGTGCACTGGACGGGTCACTCCGACGGCCGGTACGCCGTCGAGCTGGCCGCGCCCGGCGCCGGGCGGGCCGAGCCGGGCACCACGGTGACGCTGGTGCCGCGCCGCGACGCCGACCAGTGGTTCGGCACCCCGACGGTGGTCGACCTGGCCCGGCTCTTCGGCTCGCTGCTGCCGGTCACCGTCCGGGTCGGCGACGTGGTGACCACCGCCGGCCCGCCGCCCTGGCCGGCCACCCCGGGCGCGCCGGTCGACCGGGCCGCGCTGGTCCGCCACGCCCGGGAGACGCTCGGCTTCGACCCCTTCGACGTGCTGCCGCTGTCGGTGCCGGAGGCCGGCCTGACCGGGGCGGCCTTCATCCTGCCGAACCCGGTGAACCCCGCGTCCCGGGCCGGCCACAAGGTCTACCTCAAGCGGATGCTGCTCACCGAGCACGCCGACGGGCTGCTGCCCGACTGGGCCTTCTTCGCGCACTGCGTGGTGGACGCCAGTGAGCTGCGGCCGACGGCCAGCCGGGAGGCGCTCTACGAGGACGGCCTGCTCGCGGCCACCCGGGAGGCCCTCGGCGACCAGGTGCGCGGCTGGCTGGTCCGGCTCGCCAAGCACGACCCGCGGCGGCTCGCCGAGTTCCTCCAGGTGCACCACCTCGGGGTGAAGGCGCTCGCCCTGCACGACGACGAGATGCTCCGCCTGGTCGACCAGTGGTGGCCGATGGACACCAACGTCGGCACGCTCACCCTGGCCGAGTTCCGGCAGCGGCACGGGGTGGTCCGCTACGCGGCCAGCCTGGACGAGTTCCGCCAGCTCGCCGCCGTCGCCGCCGCGCAGGACCTGGCGGTGGTGAACGGCGGATACACCTACGACACGGAGCTGATCGAGCGGCTGCCCACGGTGGACCGTGCCGTGCTGATCGAGCGGCTGGAGCCCAGCGACCTGACCACCCGCTTCGACAGTCTCGACCCGCAGGTCGAGCTGGCCCTGCGGCCGTTCCTCACCGGCGCCCAGCGGGCCCTGGAACGGCTCGGCTGCGAGGTGGTGGTCCGGGCGTACGACCCGGTCTCGCTGCCGGCGCTCTACCTGGTGAGCCGGTCGGCGGCGTTCAACGACCAGCTCGCGGCGACCCGGGACCGGGCCGACGAGCTGTGGGGCGGGGTGCTCGACGCGCTCGCCGCCTCCGCGCCGCCGGACCGCCCGCAGTTGGTGCTCAACCACCGCAACCCGCTGGTCCGCCGGGTCACCACGTTGACCGACCCGGAGCTGGCCGGGCTGGCCGTCGAGGCGCTCTACGGGCAGGCGCTGCTGCTCGGGCACCATCCGATCCGCGCGGCCGACGCCGCGCTGCTGAACAGTTCCTTCCTCGGCCTGCTCGGCCGGGCCGTGCCGGGACAGGAGTGAGTGTGAGCATCGAAGACGAGGACCTGTGGCGGGTGCTCCGCGAGGTCGCCAACATGCCGTACGGCGCGGGGCAGATCGCCGCGATCGAGCAGCTGCTGCGCCGGGTGGACGCCGGCGACGACCGGGAGCTGGCCTTCGTGACCCGGATGCAGGCCACCACCGCGTACGTCTACGGCGGCGAGCCGGCGAAGTCCTTCGTCACCTTCTCCTGGTGCCTGGCCGAGTTCGACCGCGACCCGCAGCCGTACCACCAGCGCTACGCCCACCAACTGCTGTGGCACTTCAAGTACATGGTCACCGGGCTGCTGCGGTTCCCCGAGATCCCGCTGGACCGCGCCAACGCGGTGCTCGACGACATGGAGCGCCGCTACCGCGAGGGCGGCCACAGCCTCCAGGCAGTCCACAAGCACCGGTTCCTGGTGGCGGACCACCTGGGCGACGCCGACGCCGCCGCGCACTGGTACCGGCTCTGGCAGACCACCCCCCGCGACGAGCTGTCCGACTGCGCCGGCTGCGACCCGACCACCCAGGTGCAGTACCTCGCCGACACCGGCCGGCACGCCGAGGCGGTCGCGCTGGCGGAGCCGGTCCTCGCCGGCCGGCTGAGCTGCACCGAGCAGCCGCAGGCCATCCTCACCGCGCTGCTGGTGCCGTACCTGCGCACGGAGCGCGGGGAGGAGGCGCGCGACGCCCACCGGGAGGCGTACCGCCGGCTGCGGGGCAACCTCTCGGACCTGTGGGACATCGGCAACCACGTCGAGTTCTGCACGCTGACCGGGAACGACGCCCGCGCGGTGGAGATCGTCGAGCGGCACCTGGACTGGCTGGACCGGGCTCCCTCGCCGGCCGCCGCCATGCACTTCGCCGCGGCCGGTGCCGCCGCGCTGCGCCGGGCCGGCGAGCTGACCGTCTACCGGCGGGCGGCCGGCGACCGGCCGGCCGGGGAGATCGCGGCGTCCGCGCTCGCCGCCGAGCTGACCGGCACCGCGACCGCGCTGGCCGCCCGGTTCGACGCCCGCAACGGCACCTCGTACCAGTCCGAGTGGGTGGCCCGTCGGCTCGCCGCCGAGCCGACGGGTGCGCACCTGCCGCTCTCGGCCAGCCTGCGTCGTCGGCCCGTACGGCCGGCGACGGCCGGTCCGGCCGGCGCGGCCGACCGCGCGCCGGCACCGGGTGCCGCAGGCGCCACCAGCGTCCCGGTGCCGGCCGACGCCGGCGCCGACGAGCTGCTCGACTTCGCCGAGGAGCGGCTGCGCCGCCACGACCGCGAGGCGTTCCGGGCCGCGCTGGCCGCCTGGGACGACCGGTTCGGCGCCGGGGAACTCCCGGCAGGGACGGCGGCCCACCGGTTGGAGCTGCGCGCCGCCGAGCTGGGCGACGAGGACGCGCCGGCCACCGTCGAGGCCCACCGGGCGGCGATCGCGGCGTACCGGGAGCTGGGTGACGAGGTTCGGGCGCAGGTCGTCGCCGGGCGGCTCGGCGTGCTGCTGGCCAGAGCCGACGAGAGCGCGGACGAGGGGCTGGAGCTGGTCCGGGCGTCCGCCGACGTGCTCGACCGGCGGGGCGACGACCGGCAGCGGGTCGCCGGGCTGGACCGGGTCGCGCTGGCGCTCATGCACCGGGAGCGCTGGGCGGAGGCGCTCGACGCCCTCGACCGGGTGCCGGCCGAGGCGGCCGGCGACCCGTGGCTGGCCGCCCGGATCGCGCTGCACCGGGCCCACGTGCTCGAACAGCTCGACCGGGAGGCGGACGCCCGGGCCGCCGCCCACCGGGCCCGCGACCTCGGTCGGGACCTCGGTCTCGGCGACGTCGTCACCGCCGCCTGCCTGGCGTACGCCCGGACGGCCGACGATCCGGCCGAGGCGGTCGCCGCCTGCGACGAGGCGCTGCGGGTGGCGCCGGCCGAGGCGTGGCTGCCGGTTCGGGTCACCCGGGCCCGGGCACTGATGGCCGCCGGCCGGGCCGTCGACGCGGTGGACGACTTCGCCGAGGCGGTGACGCTCTGCGTCGAGCGGGGCGCCGAGGGGGATGCCTTCCTGCGCTGGGAGTTGGCGAACGCGTACCGGGTCGCGGGCCGGTTGGGCGAGGCGGCCGAGGTCGCGGAGGAGGCGGTGCTCGGGCTCGACCGGCTCGGCGCGCAGGCCGAGGCGGACCGGTGCCGGCACCTGCTGGCCGGCGTCTACGAGGGGCTGGGCGAGATCGACCCGGCGCTCGCCCTGCTCGACCAGCTCGCCGAGAACCTGGACGGACCGGACAACCTCCCGCACCGGGCGCAGGTGCTGGAGGAGGCCGGCGGAATCCTCTACGGCGCCGACCGGGACGCGCTGGCGGCGGGGCGGTTCGCGGCGGCGGCGACCGCGTACCGGCAGGCCGACCTGCCGCTCGACGAGCTCCGGGCCCGCCGCCGGCAGGCGTACGCGGAGTTCTGGGCGGGCGATGAGGCGACGGCCCTGCGCACCGTCGAGTTGCTGGACAAGCTGGCGGCGGGGCTGGCCGGTCAGCCCGACGAGCCGCCGCCGGTGACGTACGAGCTGGCCCTGGCGGCCGAGGTCGGGGCGCGGGTGCTGACCGGGGAGGGACGGGCGGCCGAGGCGTACGACCGGCTGGTCGGGGTGCCCGCCCGGCTCCGGTCGATCGAGGCGTTCGGTGAGGCCGCGCAGGTGGAGGTCTTCACCGGCGAGCTGCTGCTGCGGCTGGACCGGCCGGCCGAGGCGGAGCGGCTGCTGCGCGAGGTGCTCGGCGGCCTGCCGGCCGGATCCCGCCCGGTGCAGCAGGCTGCCTGGCTCCTGGCCCGGGCGCTGGACCTGCTGGATCGTCCGGCCGAGGCCGCCGCCCTGCGGGCCGAGTACGACCTCGACCACGAGCACTGACGGTCGCGCCGTCCGGGCCGGGTTTCCCCAGGTGCCCGGCCCGGACGGAAGCGACCGGTGGGTAACCGAGCCTCCACGCCGCCCGCGACTCGGTCTACGCTTGGCCGGTGACGGTCGAGCAGCAGGCACGGGGCAGGGCGAGCGGCACCGCGGGGTCGGGCCGGCGTCGGTCCCGCAAGGACGAGATCCTGGAGATCGCGGTCGGCCTCTTCGCCTCCCGTGGTTACCACGGCGTCTCGATGGACGACATCGGTGCGGCCGCGGGGGTCACCGGCCCGGCGCTCTACCACCACTTCGCCGGCAAGGAGGCGATGCTGGTCGCCGCGCTGATCCCGGTCAGCGAGGAGTTGCTCGCCGGCGGTCAGCAACGGTCCGCCGGCCACCCCGACGATCCGCGCGGCGCGCTGGAGTCGCTGATCGACTTCCACGTCGAGTTCGCGCTGGCCAACCCGGCGGTGATCGCCCTGCACCTGCACGAGCTGGACCGTCTCCCCGACGAGCCCCGCCGCCGGATCCGCCGGCTCCAGCGGCTCTACGTCGAACAGTGGGTGACCGTGCTGACCGCCCTGCACCCGGGCATGCCCGACGGCGAGGCGCGGGTGCTGGCCCACGCCGCGTTCGGCCTGATGAACTCGACGCCGTTCCTCGGCGGCGAGGTGGACCGGCGCCGCCGGGCCGAGCTGCTGCGCGGTGCCACCCTGGCCGCCCTCCTGGCCCACCCCAATCCCTGATTCCACGCGGGGGTGGCGACTCGTCAGTAACCGAGCGGTCATGGTTACCTGGCACCCGTCCCGACCCCCGGACGCCTGGGAGGAAACATGATCGAGTCGCTGCTGGTCGCCAACCGGGGCGAGATCGCCCGCCGGATCATCCGTACCGCCAGGCGGCTCGGCGTCCGCGCGATCGCGGTGCACTCCGAGGCCGACGCCGGCCTGCCGTTCGTGGCCGAGGCCGACGAGGCGGTGTGCGTGGGCCCGGCGAACCCGGCCCAGAGCTACCGCAACGTCGAGGCCATCCTCGCCGCCGCCAAGTCGACCGGCGCGCAGGCCGTCCACCCCGGCTACGGCTTCCTGTCGGAGAACGCCGACTTCGCCCGTACGGTCGAATCGAGCGGGTTGATCTGGGTCGGGCCCGGCGCGGACGCGATCACCGCGATGGGCGACAAGATCAATGCCCGGAACCTGATGGCGGCGGCCGGGGTGCCGGTCGCGCCCGGCACCACCGACCCGGCGGCCGATCTGGACGCGGCCGTGGCCGCGGCGGCGGAGATCGGCTACCCGGTGATGGTCAAGGCCGCGGCCGGCGGCGGTGGCATGGGCATGGGCGTGGCGAAGGACGAGGCCGCGCTCCGCACGGAGTACGACAAGGTGCGCTCGTTCGCCGAGCGGATGTTCGGCGACGGCTCGGTGCTGATCGAGCGCTACTTCCCCCGGGTACGCCACGTCGAGGTGCAGATCCTCGGCCTGGCCGACGGCCGGGTGGTGGCCCTCGGCGAGCGGGAGTGCTCGGTGCAGCGGCGCAACCAGAAGCTGGTCGAGGAGTCGCCGTCGCCGGCGGTCTCGCCCGAGCTGCGGGAGCGCTTCCTGGCCGCGGCCGTGCGCGCCGGCGAGGCGGTCGGCTACCGCAACGCGGGCACGGTGGAGTGCCTGCTGGTCCCGCGTGAGCGGGATGCGCAGGGTGATGGCCCCGCCTCCGAAGAGTTCTTCTTCCTGGAGATGAACACGCGGCTCCAGGTGGAGCACCCGGTCACCGAGCTGGTCTACGGCGTCGACCTGGTCGAGGAGCAGTTGCGGGTGGCCGCCGGCCTGGCGCCGACCTTCGACCCGGACGCGCTCGCCCCGCGCGGGCACGCCATCGAGCTGCGGATCAACGCCGAGGACCCGAAGCGCTTCCTGCCCGGCCCCGGCGCGATCACCGCCTGGACCGAGCCGACCGGCGAGGGCGTCCGGGTCGACTCGGGCTACGTCGCCGGCAACACGGTCACCCCGTTCTACGACAGCCTGATGGCCAAGCTCATCGTCAGCGGCAAGGACCGCGCGGAGGCGATCGCCCGCGCCCGCGCCGCGGTGGCCGGCTTCGAGCTGACCGGCCCGAAGTGCAACCTCCCTTTCTTCGCCGAGCTGCTGGAGAACGAGGAGTTCCTCTCGGGCGACTACGACACCGGCATCGTCGGCCGGATGCGCTGACCGGAGTCGGCGCCCGTGGGCGGAATCAGTCGGCGGGGCGGACGAGGCGCTGCTCGTAGGACCAGATGACCAGGTGTATCCGGTCGCGCAGGCCGAGTTTGGCCAGGACCCGACTCACGTGGATCTTCACCGTCCCCTCGGAGAGGAACAGCCGAGCGGCGATCTCGGCGTTCGAGGATCCTCGGGCCACTTCGAGCAGCACCTCGCGTTCCCGTGGGGTGAGCACGGCCGCCGGATCCGGTCCGCCCGCAGGAGCGGGCAGGTGCGCGGTGACGTGGTCGAGCAGGCGGCGGGTGGTCGACGGCGCGATGACCGCGTCGCCGCGATGCACCGCACGGATGGCGGTCAGCATCTCGTCCGCCGGGGCGTCCTTGATCAGGAATCCGCTCGCACCGGCCCGTAGCGCCGCGAAGGCGTACTCATCGAGATCGAACGTGGTCAGGACGATGACCTTGGGCTGCGGTCCAGGAGCGGCGAGCAGTTGGCGGGTCGCTGTCACACCGTCGACGCGGGGCATCCGGACGTCCATCAGCACGACGTCTGCCGTGGTGACCGCGAGCAGTCGGAGGGCCTGCGCCCCGTCGGCCGCCTGCCCGACCACGGTCATGTCGTCTTGCGCGTCGACGACCATCGCGCCGCCCGCGCGAACGAGATCCTGGTCGTCGACGATGAACACCCGGATCGTCATGCGGCCTTCTCCACGTCGTAAGGAAGTCGGGCGGTGACCAGGAAGCCGGCACCGTCGAGTCCGGCCGACAACGATCCGCCGACCGCGGTGATCCGTTCCCGCATTCCGACGAGACCAAGGCCGGTTCCCTTGGAATCGACGCTTCGGCCGCCCCGGCCGCCCCGGTCGCGGACCGTCACGACCAGGCTGTCCCGGGTCCAGTTGAACCGGACCTCTGCCCGGGCGACCGGCCCGGCGTGCTTGACGGTGTTGGTCAGCGACTCCTGCACCGTGCGGAAGACCGCCAGTTCGGCACCCGGGCTGACGCGTCGCGCAGAGCCCTCTTCGTGGTAGCTGATCGTCAGCCCGGCGGCCCGTACCCGGTCGAGCAGTTGGAGCAGGTCCCGCAGGCCCGGCTGGGGTTCGCGGGTTTCGCGGGCCCCGTTCTCTCCGCTGCCGCCCTGGGCGGGAACGCGGCCAGGCTCCGGGGATCGGAGGATGCCGAGCAGGCCACGCGTGTCCGTCAGGGCGAGGCGACCGACGTTCTCGATGGTTGCCAGAACCTCCGCTGCCCGCTCCGGCTCGGTGCGAACGAGAAACTGTCCGCCCTTGGCCTGACTGAGGATGACGGAGAGAGAGTGCGCGATGACGTCGTGCATGTCCCGAGCGATCCGGGTCCGTTCGTCGAGGACCGCTCGGCGGGCGCGCTCTTCCTGTTCGGTCGCGGCCTGCCGGGTGCGTTCCTCGAGTAGCGCGAGGTAGGCGAGCTGGGTGCGGCGGTACAGCCCGAAGCTCCACGCCGCGACGACGGTGGCGAGCAACAGCCCGCAGACCGGGATCGGATTCGGCCGGAGCCCGGCCGCCGTCACGCTGGGGTCCGCGACGAACCGGAGGCCGGCCAGGACGGCCGCGACGGCCGCCACGGCGAGCCCCGGCGCGGCGGCACGCCGGGCCGCGTGGACACCCAGTGAGTAGACGGCGACCGGAAAGACCAGTGCGGAGGGCAGGATCAGGAAGAGCCCGCTCGCGGCGGCCTGCAGCGCGAACGCGACGCACACCACACCGTACGAGGCCAGGGGCGCCGTCCGCCGGGCCGCCAGCGCGGCATGCGCGATCAACACCCCCAATCCCAGCGGTGCGGCCCGACCGACCGGCATCGACACGAAGGCCATGTACAACGACAGCGCGGCGACCGGGGCGCCTGCGGTGATCGCCAGCAGGAGATCGGTTCGGGTGGCTTGCCTCCAGCGCGGCATGTGTCCAGCCTAGGCAGCCGACAGGCGAACGCACCGCTCGCAGCTTGGCTGGGTGCGTCGCTGGTATCCGAGCGTTGCGGCACCGAACGCGAGGCCGAGTAGCAGCCAGGACCCGTACACGAGGGCCACGATCCGCGCGGCGCCGTCGAAGCGTACGGGACCGTCGACCAGGCCAAGTGCCTGCGTGATGGTGCCGAGCCCGGCCAGTGCCCCCATGCTGAGCAGTACGCCCGTCGCGGTCCAGCCCCCTGCGAGCAGCATCCACCGCGGAAAGACCCGGCTCCACGACTGCACCAGCGCGAGGCCGAGCACCGCGGCCGCCCCGAAGAGGACCAGTTCGGCGATCGGGAATCCCTCGACCGATTCCGTACCGATCGCCGAACGGGCCACCCGGCCGCCGAGCGCCCAGTACACCTTCAGCGCGGGATACGGCAGGACCAGAAGGCAGGCGGCGTAGCCCGACCAGGAGCCCGGTGGGCGCGTCGTGCCGCGGCCACAGCCGGCGCAAGCGGCAGCGGTGGCCCGTGCGTAGGAAAGGGTGGCGGCGGCCAGCAGGGCCGTGGCCGCGAGCGCGGCAGCCCGGGCCGCGAAGCCGGCCCAGTCAACGACCGGTGGCAGGCCCGGCACACCGAGCACGGCGAGTGTGCGCAGCATGTCGAAGACGATTCCGCCGGCGGACCAGATCAGCAGGATCGTGGCGGACCAGGCGACGACCAGCACCGCTCTCCGGGGCATCCGGACCGCGCCGGGCCGCTGCATGGCCGACGCGACCGACGCACCCAGCACGGCGCTGATCGCCGAGACCCACCAGGGCGCGAACCCCTTGGTGTAGCCGTCGCCTGCCGGCAGGGCCGACTGCGTGACCGCGGTCGCCAGGGCCGCGATGCAGGCGACAACGGTGGCTGGGACCAGCCAACCGCGCTCCGTCGCGCGGGCTCTCACGGGCGCTGAACCTGTCGTACCAGTGGACATGAATTTCCCTCGATCATCGACAACAGTCGCCTTCGACAATCGCCCGCGGGCCGGGGGTGCGGCATCTGCCGGCAGGCCAGAACGGATATGCCGCGGGGCATATTGACAGGCCCTCGTGTGCGTTTCCTGCCCGGCCCGGCCCGGTCAGGGACCGGCCAGGGCCGTGGTGGGTGGGAGCCGGCTGGCGCGGATCGCCGGGTAGAGGCCCGCGAGGGTACCGACCAGCACCGTCGCGCCCAGGCCGCCGGCCATCGCCCAGGCCGGCACCACCGTGGGCCACTGCTGGCTGTACGCGTACAGCGCGGTGATCCCCACCCCGAGCAGCGTGCCGCCGATCCCACCGAGGGCGGAGAGCAGCAGCGCCTCGGCGAGGAACTGGACGCGGATCTGCCCCCGGGTGGCGCCCAGCGCCCGTCGTAGGCCCACCTCCGCCCGGCGTTGCAGGACGGAGATCACCATCGTGTTGGCGATGCCGACGCCACCGACCAGGAGCGCGACGGCGCCGAGACCGAGCAGCAGGCCGTTGAGCGCGGTGTCGGTGGCCTGCCGGGCGGCCAGCGCGTCCGAGGGGCGGGACACGGCCACCTCCTCCGGTGCCGACGGGTTGGCGGTCCGCCCCAGCACCGCGCGCACCGCCGCGACCTGGCTCTCCGTGGTGCGGACGTAGACCCGGGTCGGCCGGCCGTCGAACTGGAGGTAGGACCTCGCCGCCGGCCAGCCCACCAGTGCGGCCGAGTCCAGTTCCTCGGCCAGCGGCACGGGCGCGAGGACGCCGACCACGGTGAACCACTCGCCGCCCAGCCACACCCGGAGCCCGACCCTCGGTACGTCGAGCCGCCGCGCCGCGGTGGCACCCAGGACGACCGTCGGGTACTCGGCGGTCGCGGCGGTGAACCAGGAACCGGAGCCGACGGTCGCGCCGACCGTGTCGAGCAGTTCCGGCTGCGCGGCGAACACCGCGATGCTGCCCGTCTGGCCGGGCGGCACCCGGTCGGTGCGGTAGACGGCCCGGTCGAGGGCACCCGTCGCGCCGACCGACTCGACCGGTCCGATCCGGGCGATCATGCCCACCGACTGCTCGGGCAGGACGGCCTTCTCCCCGGCCCGGGTCTTCCCGGGCGCCACGGTGAGCAGGTTGGTGCCGAGCCGGTCCAGGGTCCGGTCCAGCTCGGCCCGGCTGGAGGTGGAGATGCCCACCACGGCCAGCATCGCGGCGATGCCGATGGCGATGCCCAGGGCGGTGAGCGCGACCCGCAGTGGGTGGGTCCGCAGCCCGACGGAGCCCACCCGCGCGATGTCGGCCGGGGAGAGTCGACCCGGCCGCAGCTTCCCGGGCCCACCCGCACCGGCGGTCGGCGGGCTGGTGCCGTGCGCCCCGGTGCCGGCGTGCCCGGTCACGCCGGCACCGCCGGTGTCCGGCCCGAATCGTGCACGACCCGACCGTCCCGCAGCACGACCCGGCGCGGCAGGTCGGCGGCGACCTGCTGGTCGTGGGTGATGACCACGACGGTGGTGCCCTGCTCGTGCAGGCCGCGCAGCAGCGCCAGCACCGATGTGCCGGAGGCGGAGTCGAGGTTGCCGGTCGGCTCGTCGGCGAGCAGCACCGCCGGTTCGCCGACCACCGCCCGGGCGACGGCCACCCGCTGCCGCTCGCCCCCGGACAGCTCGTGCGGCCGGTGGTCGAGCCGGTGGCCGAGGCCGACCCGCCGCAGCGCGGCCTCGGCGCGCCGCCGTCGCTGCCGCAGCGGTACGCCCGCGTAGAGCAACCCGTCGGCCACGTTGTCCAGCACCGGCATCCCGGCGGCCAGGTGGAACTGCTGGAACACGAACCCGATCCGGGTGCCGCGCAGCGCGGACAGTTCCCGGTCGGTGAGGGCCGAGACGTCGTGCCGGTCGATCCGCACCGAGCCGGACGACGGGCGGTCCAGCGTGCCGATCAGGTGCAGCATGGTCGACTTGCCGGAGCCGGACGGACCGACGACAGCGACCAGTTCGCCGTACCCGATGCGCAGGTCGACCTCGCGCAGCGCGGTCACCCCGCCCGGATGGGTCCGGGAGACCCCCGCCAGTTCGATGACGTACCCGCTCATCCCGGCACCCCCACCAGCAGCCCCTCGGCCAGGCCCTCGCCCTGCACCTCGACCCGCCCCTCGGCGAACAGCCCCGCCCGCACCGGCAGGATCCGGGTGCCGCCGGGCCCGGTGACCTCGACGCCGTAGCCGCCCTCGGCCAGGGCGAGCAGCGCGTCGACCGGAACGGTGAGCACCTTCTCGCGCTGTTGCGCGACGTACCGGACGTCGACCGGCGTGTCGGTCAGCCCGCCCAGCGCCCGCTGGTCGGCGACGGCGATGGTGACCTGGACGGTGGCGGCGGCGGTGCCGGGCCGCTCCGGATCGGCTGGCCCCTGACCGCCGGCCGGCGCGGTCGGCGGGGCCACCGTCCCGACCTTGCCGGCGATCGAGACGCCGGTCGGCAGGGTCACGGTGACCCTGGTGCCCTTCTTCGCCCAGGCCGCCTCGCCGGTGCCCGCGGACACCGTCACCACCCGGGTGCTGCCGGTGTACGCCAACACGGTGCCGGTCGCGCTCGCGCCGACGGGCACCAGGTGCTGGGAGACGCGGATCGCGCCGGGGGCGTAGACCACCCGTTCCCGGTCCACCGTGCCGGTGTCCGGTATCCCGAGGTCGTCCTGCCACCGTTTCACCGCGGCGGTGGTGCTCGCGGAGAAGGTGTCGTCGACGGTGAAGCCGCCGTACCCGAGGGCCGCGAGGTTGCGTTCGAACTGCCGCACGTCCGAGCCGCGCACGCCGACGGCCAGCGGCCGGTACATCGGCAGGGCGCCATACAGCAGCACCACCGGTTGCTCGTCGGCGCGCAGCAGGGCCTCGCCCCGCCGGACCGTGGCCCCCACCTCGGGTAGCCAGGTCACCGTGCCGGCCGCGAGCGAGGCTAGCGGGGTGGCCGCGCCGTAGCCGAGTTCGCCGGCCAGCGCCACGGACCGGACCAGGGTCTGTCGGGTGATCGGGGCGGTGGCGGCGGGTCCGGTGCGGGCCGGCGTCGGGGTGTCGCCGCGGCCACCGAGCCCGAGGGTCGCCGCGCCGGCCAGCGCGAGCGTCACCAACACGAGACCGGCGCCGGCTGCGGCCCGGAGCCGCCGGCGTGGCCGGCGGCGGCTCCCCTCGGTCGGGTCCATCGGGTCGCTCACCCGCGGCCGGTGGCGTTCGGGTCGGGCGTGGTCGACGGTTGGCCGTGGAGCACCGGCTCGCAGATCTGGCCGGCCCGGTACTGGGCGGCCGCCTGCTGCTCGCTGACCGCGGGGCCGCCGCCGTTGTCGTTGTCCTGCGGCCAGTAGCCGTCCGGGCCCGGGTCGGGGAAGTCCGCGACCCCGTTCTCGCGCATGCACCTGGCGTACGCACGCCGGTGCCCGACCTCCTCCGCGGTCAGCGCCGGCGGCTTCTCCTCCAGCTCGTCCGGGATCGGCACGCTGTACTTCGCGCAGGTCTTCTGGGCCTCCATCCACTTCGGGTCGCCCTTCTTCGGGACACCGGGCGCCCGCAGGTCGACCCTGCCCCGGGGATCCGGGTCCGGCACCTGGAAGCCCCGCTCGCGCAGGCAGGCGACCCACTGCCGCTGCGCCTCCACGTACTCGGCGACGACTCCGGTGGCGGCCGCCGTCGTCGACGGCTGGGTGCCCGGGCCGCCCGCGGTGGCGACCGCCGGTGGCTGGTCCTCCGCGCCGCAGGCGGCGAGCGCGACGACCAACGCGGTGGCCCCGAGGCCGACGAACCACGACCGCCGACGGCGAGATGGCACGGAACAGATCATCGTCTTTCCTGTCTTTTCGGGCGAGAGGGTGCGGGGGGTCGCCCCTCTGGGGGTGTGCGTGCTAGCGGCGGGTCGCCGGCGACCAGCGCCAGCCGTCGGTGGAGCCGTACAGGGTGCCGTCGGCGTCGTCGGGGGCGTAGAACCAGCCGTCCGGCGTACGACGGACCGGGCCGGCGGTGGTCGGCAGGCCCACGAGTTCGACCGCCTGGTACGCGCCGCCGTCCCGGGCCGCCCAGTAGCGGCGGGCGTCGGCGTTCCGGCCGTTCACGAGCTGGAACAGCACGTGGGTGCCGTCGGCGGTCACGAACGACCCTTCCGTGGCCGGCTCGTCCGGCAGGTGGGCGTCGGTGAGCCGCTGCCACCGTCCGCTGGTGCCGTCGGTGCGGTAGACGGCCCGGACGTCACCGCCGGTGGTCGCGGCGTACGTCGTCGCCGTCCCGGTCACCGCCAGCAGCGGCGCCTCGCACTTCTCCTCCGGGCAGGCCGGCGCGTCGGCGAAGACGTGGGTGGACCAGCTGCGGCCGGCGTCCGCGCTCGTCGAGACGGCGGGGCGGCCCGTCGCAGGGTCGGTGCCCGCGACCCGGAGGCGACCGGCCGACTCCTCGATGTGCAGCGCGTCCGTCCGCATCGTCAGCGGCGGCTGCTCGACCAGTGGTGCCACCCCGCGGGTCGCCGGATCCACGGCGTGCAGGGTGCACGGCGTCCCGACCTGCGGCGACCAGCAAATCGCCGTACCACCGGCCGGCACCGCCTCGGCCGTACCGGCGGACCGGGCGGCGGCCCAGGTGCGACCGCCGTCGAGGCTGGCCAGCAGGGTCCGGTCGGCGCCTGGCCGGATGCCGGGCACGGCCGCGACCAGCGTGTCGGGACCGAGCACCGCCAGCGCGCTGACCGTGATCGGCGTACCCCGGTCGCTCCAGGTCCGGCCGCCGTCCGTGGAGCCCACCAGGGCGACGGCCTGCTTCTGCTGGCACGGTCCGCCGGTGCACGTCGACAGGGACAGGTAGAGGTGGTTCCGGTCGGCGGCAGCGGCCCACTGGATCCGCCTTCCGGACGCCGGATCGGGATTCCCGGTCGCGGTGGTCCGGCCGGCGATCGGCGTCCCGTCGACCGGCCGAGGTACCGGCGCCAGCAGGTTCACGGCGGCAACGGCGACCAGGGCGAGGGTGGTGGCCCCGGCGGCGGTCGCCGCCGCGAGCCGTCGACGGTGCCGGCGGCGGCCGGCGTCGTACACCTCGTCCGCCGTCAGCCGGCTCGGCCGCGTCGGCGAGCCCGCGGCATCCTCGAAGAGTTCGCGCAGCCCGGTCATGTCCTTCCCTTCATGGCGCAGGCGAGGCTCGGAACGGCGTCGCCGAGAAGCTGGCGGAGCGTCGCGAGACCGCGCGCCGTCTGGCTCTTGACCGTGCCCTCGGAACACTTCAGCGCCGCGGCCGTCTCGGCCACGTCGAGCCCCTGGTAGAACCGGCAGATCAGGGTCACCCGCTGGCGCGGTGGCACCTGCCGCAGCGCCTGGGCGAAGGCCACCCGGCGGGCCGCCGCCTCGGCGTCGTCGGGACCGGCCACGTCGGGCGGTTCGGCGACGGTCCGCTCGCGGCGCCGCCACACCCGCCGGGTCTCCGACAGGTACGCCCGGATCAGGCAGGTGCGCACGTATGCGTCCACCGCCTGCGGGTCCCGGATCCGGTGCCAGTTCGCGGCGAGCCGGATGAAGGCGGCCTGCGCCAGATCCTCGGCCCAGTGCCAGTCGCCGCACATCAGGTATGCGGTACGCCGCACCAGCTCACGCCGGGCCGCGAAGTACTCGCTGAACCGGCGCCGCTCCTCGTCCTCGTCGCGTCGCATCCCGCTCCCTTCACCGATAGGTGCTCAGCGGGAGGCCGACCGGTTGCACGGGTGGCCGAAGTATTTCCGACGGCCGTCGGCGACGACGGTAGACCGACGATCGGGGCGGTTGCCGGCACGTGCGGTGAGCCACCTCGCGGGGGCGGTGTGCGGGTGGGACGCTGGACGGACCCACCACGCACCACGTCACAGTGAGGTGACCCCTTATGACGGAACTGCCAGGCTTCGTGTCGATCCGGGAGGTCGGGCCGCGCGACGGGCTCCAGAACGAGGAACCGATCCCGACCGACGCCAAGGTGCGGCTGCTCGACGCCCTCTCGGGCACGGGCGTGCGACGGATCGAGGCGGTCTCGTTCGTGCACCCGAAGGCGATCCCGCAGATGGCCGACGCCGACGAGGTGTGGCAGCGGGCCGCGAAGGCCGACGGGGTGCGCTACTCCGCGCTGGTGCCGAACACCCGGGGCGCGCAGCGCGCCCTCGCCGCCGGGTTCACCGAGATCGAGGTGGTGGTCTCCGCCAGCGACACGCACAACCGGCGCAACGTCAACCGCTCCACGGAGGAGTCGCTGGACGACATCGCCGAGCTGATCGACCTGCTGCACGGCGCCGGTGCCCAGGCCGAGGTGATCATCGCGACCAGCTTCGGCTGCCCGTACGAGGGGGACACCGACCCGGCCCGGGTGGCCGCCATCGTGGACCGGGTGGTCCGCGACGGCGCCGACCGTGTGGCGTTCGGCGACACCACCGGCATGGGTACGCCCCGCCGCGTCCGGGAGCTGCTGACCGCCGTACGCGACCGCAACGCCCAGGTTCCCGTGCTGCTGCACTTCCACAACACCCGGGGTACCGCGCTGGCGAACATGCTCACCGCGCTGGAACTGGGCGTGACCGAGTTCGACGCCAGCGTCGGCGGCCTCGGCGGCTGCCCGTACGCGCCGGGCGCCAGCGGCAACCTGGCCACCGAGGAGGCGGTGCACATGCTGCACGACATGGGCATCGACACCGGCATCGACCTGGCCGCCCTGATCGAGGTGGCGGAGCTGGCCGAGCGCCTGGTCGGCCGTCAGCTCCCCTCCGGCGTCCTCCGCGCCGGCCCCCGCACCCGCCTAACCCCCCAACCCGTCTAACCCCACCCCCCTCCCCGCCCTCCCTCCCCCACCCACTCCGTCGCGCGATCTTGCACTTTGTGCCCGGGCGTAAGCCACAAATGCCGCAAAAGCGGGGCCGAAAGTGCAAGATCGCGGCGCGAGGGGCCGGGGTGGGGGTTGAGGGGTGTCGGGGGCGGGTCGATGCGCTAGCCTAACGATCGTTCAGGTCGGTTCGGTCGCCCACGAGGCGGCGGGCCGTGGTGGCGGCGGTAGGGGGTCGGCGTGACGCTCGACGGTGAGGCTCTGGAGCAGCTGCGCAAGCGGGCCCGGGCCGGCGGTGCGGACAAGTACCACGCGGCGAACGCCGCCAAGGGCAAGCTCTTCGCCCGGGAGCGGGTCGCCCTCCTGGTGGACGAGGGCTCCTTCGTCGAGGACGGCCTCTACGCCAACGCGATGGCCGAGGGCCTGCCGGCCGACGGCGTGGTCACCGGCACCGCCACCATCGACGGCCGCCAGGTCTGCCTCATGGCGAACGACTCCACGGTCAAGGCCGGAAGCTGGGGCGCCCGGACCGTCGAGAAGATCATCCGGATCATCGAGCGGGCCTACTCCACCGGCGTGCCGATGGTCTACCTGGTCGACTCGGCCGGTGCCCGGATCACCGACCAGGTCGAGCTGTTCCCCGGCCGGCGCGGCGCCGGGAAGATCTTCTGGAACCAGGTCCGCGCCTCCGGCTCGATCCCGCAGGTCTGCGCGCTGTTCGGGCCGAGCGCGGCCGGCGGGGCGTACATTCCGGCGTTCTGCGACGTGGTCGCGATGGTCGACGGCAACGCCAGCATGTACCTCGGCTCCGACCGGATGGTCGAGATGGTCACCGGGGAGAAGACCACCCTGGAGGCGATGGGCGGGGCCAAGGTGCACTGCGCCGAGTCGGGCGTCGGGCACTTCCTCTGCAAGACCGAGGCCGACGCGCTCGACGTGGTGAAGCGCTACCTGTCCTACCTCCCGGCCAACTGGACGCAGGCGCCGCCGGCCGCCGAGGCCGTGCCCGCGCCGGAGAAGGCCGACCTCGCCGCGCTGGTGCCGGCGAGCGAGCGGCAGGCGTTCGACATGCGGCGGTACGTCAAGGGCCTGCTCGACGACGGCTCCTTCTTCGAGATCCAGGCGCTCTGGGCCAAGGAGCTGACCATCGGCTTCGGCCGGCTGAACGGCGAGGTCGTCGGCGTGGTCGGCAACAACTCCATGTTCAAGGGCGGCGTGCTCTTCGTCGACTCGGCCGACAAGGCGACCCGGTTCGTGCAGCTCTGCGACGCGTTCAACGTGCCGCTGCTCTTCCTCTCGGACGTGCCCGGGTTCATGGTCGGCAGCGCGGTGGAGAAGCAGGGCATCATCCGGCACGGCGCCAAGATGATCACCGCGATCTCCGAGGCCACCGTGCCGAAGATCTGCGTGGTGGTCCGCAAGGCGTACGGCGCCGGCCTCTATGCGATGGCCGGGCCCGGCTTCGAGCCGGACGCCACGATCGCGCTGCCCACCGCCAAGATCGCGGTGATGGGCGCCGAGGCGGCGGTCAACGCGGTCTACGCCAACAAGATCGCCGCGATCTCCGACGAGGCCGAGCGGGCCGCCTTCGTCGCCGCGAAGCGCGAGGAGTACGAGCGCGACATCGACGTCGTCCGGCTCGCCAGCGAGCTGGTGGTGGACGCGATCGTCGAGCCGCACGAGCTGCGCGCCGAGCTGACCCGCCGGTTCGCCGCCGCCCGCACGAAGGAGCGGCACTTCTCCCGGCGCCGGCACGGCGTCACCCCGGTCTGATCCCGCCGCCGGCCCCACCCGGCCGGCGCGGGCCCGACCCGCACCAGCGACCCGTCCCGGCGTCACGAGCGCCCGGCGGCCCGTCACACAGGAGGAATCCATGGACTTCCGGCTCACCGAGGAGCAAGAGGCGCTGCGGGAGAGCGTGCGGGAATTCGCGCGCGAGGTGGTGGCCCCGGTCATCGCGGAGCACTACGAGAAGCACACCTTCCCGTACGAGGTGATCCGGCAGATGGGCAAGATGGGCCTGTTCGGGCTGCCCTTCGGCGAGGAGCACGGCGGCATGGGCGGCGACTACTTCGCGCTCTGCCTCGCCCTGGAGGAGCTGGCCCGGGTCGACTCCAGCGTGGCGATCACCCTGGAGGCGGCGGTGTCGCTGGGCGCGATGCCGATCTACCGCTTCGGCACCGAGGAGCAGAAGGCGCAGTGGCTGCCGAAGCTGCTCAGCGGCGAGGCGCTGGCCGGCTTCGGCCTCACGGAGCCCGGCTTCGGCTCGGACGCGGGCGGCACGCAGACCCGCGCGGTGCTCGACGAGTCCACGGGCGAGTGGGTGATCAACGGCTCGAAGGCGTTCATCACCAACTCGGGCACCGACATCACCGCCCTGGTCACCGTCACCGCGGTCACCGGCATCCGTCCGGACGGCGCCAAGGAGTTGTCCACCATCATCGTCCCCTCCGGCACCCCGGGCTTCAGCGTCGCGCCGGGCTACTCCAAGGTCGGCTGGACCGCCTCGGACACCCACGAGCTGACCTTCGACGACTGCCGGGTGCCGGCGGCCAACCTGCTCGGCGAGCGTGGCCGGGGCTTCGCCCAGTTCCTGCGCATCCTCGACGAGGGCCGGATCGCCATCGCCGCCCTGGCCGTGGGCCTCGCCCAGGGCTGCGTCGACGAGTCGATCAGGTACGCGAAGGAGCGCGAGGCGTTCGGCCAGCCGATCGGCAACTACCAGGCGATCCAGTTCAAGATCGCCGACATGGAGATGAAGGCGCACACGGCCCGGCTGGCCTACTACGACGCCGCCGCCCGGATGCTCGCCGGCGAGCCGTTCAAGCGGCAGGCCGCCATCGCCAAGCTGCACGCCAGCACCGTCGCCGTCGACAACGCCCGGGAGGCGACCCAGATCCACGGCGGCTACGGCTTCATGAACGAGTACCCGGTGGCGCGCTTCTGGCGTGACTCCAAGATCCTGGAGATCGGCGAGGGTACGTCCGAGGTGCAGCGCATGATCATCGCGCGCGACCTGGGCATGTGACATCGCCGGGTCCGGCGGCGTCGGGCAGTCGACCCCCGCCGCCGGACCCGGCCCCCGCGCCCCCGTCAACCGGCCCACGGCCGGGCCGCTGTCGGATATCCGCACCGCAGCGTCGGCAAAGCGACGCTCGGCTGCCGCCGGTCGCACCCCGTCCGTACTCTTCGTGCCCATGACTCCGGTGCATGATCGTTCGCGGCATCCGGGCGGTCGTACCGGCTTGCCGGAGCTGTTGCGCGGGCACCGGCTCGCCGCCGGCCTCACCCAGGCCGAGCTGGCGGCCCGGGCCGGCGTCGGTGTCCGCACCGTCCGTGACCTGGAGCGGGGCCGGTCGTCCCGGCCGCAGCGCACCACCGTCGAGCTGCTCGCCGGCGCGCTGGAGCTGACCGGTGCCGCCCGGTCGGCGTTCCTCGCCGCCGCCCGGGGGCAGGCGCCGGCCGCGCCGCCGGTCGCCCTGGTCGGCGCGCCGCCGGCTCGCCTCGACGCCGACCACCACGTCGGTACCCCGGTCGCGCTTCCGCTCCCGGTCGCGCTGATCGGCCGGGACACCGACCTCGCCGAGCTGGTCGGGCTGCTCACCGACGGGCGCGGTCCCCGGCTGGTGAGCCTGGTCGGGCTGGCCGGCGTCGGCAAGACCGCGCTCGCCCTGTCGGTGGCCCACGCGGTCGTCGACCGATACCCCGGCGGGGCGGCCGGCGTGCTCATCGGCGAGGGCTCCGACGCCGCCGACGTGCTCGCCGCCTCCGTGGCCGTCTTCGGGGTCGGCCGGATGCCCGAGCTGGCCGCCCGACTCGACGGCCGGCCGGCGCTGCTGCTCGTGGACGCGGCCGAGCGGGCGCCCGATGCCGTCGCCGAGGCGGTGCACCGGCTCGCCGGCGCGGTGCCGTCGCTGCGGGTGCTGATCACCGGCCGGCACCCGGTGGGCCTGCCCGGGGAGCGGGTGTGGCCGGTCTCCCCGCTCGACGTACCCCCGGCGGGGAGCGAGCGGGCCGGCCCGTCGGCGCTGGCCGACTACCCCGCGGTGGCGCTGTTCACCGCCCGGCTCGCCCAGGTCCGCCGGGAGCCGCCCGGCCCGGCCGAGCTGCCCGCCCTGGCCGCGCTGGTACGCCGCCTCGGCGGCCTGCCGCTGGCCATCGAGCTGATGGCGGCCCGGGGCCGGATCCTCGACCTCGACGAGCTGCTCGACCGGTACGGGGACCGCGTCCTCGACCTGGCCACCTCGTCGGGGGCGGCCGAGCGTCCGGGCTGGGACACGGCGGAGCCAGGCCGCCCGGAGGGCCCCCGGGCGGCGGTGGCCGAGACGCTGCGGGACGCGGTGGCCACCAGCTACCGCCTCCTCGCCCCCGCCGAGCGGGCCGCGTTGCGCCGGCTCGCCGCCTTCGGCAACCGCTGGTCGGTCGAGCTGGCCGAGGAGATGCTCGCCGACGACGCCGACCGGGACGGCACGGTCGCGGTGGACCCGGTCCCGCTGCTGGACCGGTTCCTGGAACTCGGCCTGCTGAGCGTCCGGGGCACCGGGCCGTTCCGGTTCCGCCTGCTCGACGCCGTACGGGACTTCGCCGCCGAGCAGGCCATCGGCGCCGGCGAGCTGACCGCGATCCGGCGTCGGCACGCCCGGGTCGTCGCGCGCCTGGTGGCCCGGACCGCGCCGGAGCTGGCGGGCGACGACCTGCCGGCCGCGGTGCACCGGCTGGACGAGGTGAGCGGCGACATCAGCTCCGCCCTGGCGCACGCCGCCGTCGACGACCCGTTGACGGCACTGCGGTTGGCGGCGGCGCTGTCCCGGTGGTGGCGCTTCCGGGGGCGGGACGTCCCCGGCCGGCAGTGGCTGCGTCGGCTGCTGGCGGACCCGCGCACCGCCGACGCCGACCCGGTGCTGCGGGCCTGGGCGTCCCTGGGGGTGGCCCGGCTCGCCGCCGAGCACGGCGCCGGGGCCGAGGAGGTGCCGGCGGCGCTGGCCGCGCTGGCCGCGTTCCGGGACGCCGGCGACGTCACGGGGGAGGTGGAGGCGGGGGCCGTGCTCTGCGCGCTGCTGGTCGCCCTCGGCCGGCACGACGAGGCGCGGGAGCAGGCCGAGGCGGTGCTCGCGCTGGCCGGCCGGGGTGGCCGGGTCCGGGACATGGCGGTGGCGCAGAACAACCTCGCCTGGCACGACATCCGGGTCGGCGACCTCGCGGCAGCCCGCCGCCGGCTGGCCGCGGTCGACCGGCTCGCCGCGCAGTGCGGTGAGCAGCGGCTGCGGGTGCTCGCGCGGGCCAACCTCGCCGAGGTGTCCCGCCTGGAGGGCCGGTACGCCGACGCCGTCGACCAGGGCCGGCGGGTGCTGGAGGCGCTGGCCGACCTCGGCGACCCCGGCCACCGCCGCCGGGTGCTCGGCACCGTGGGCCTGGCGCTGGCCCGGGACGGGCGCCTCACCGAGGCGGCCGAGGTGCTGGCCGAGCTACGCCCGACCGCGACCCCGGTGCCGCCGTCGCCGCGTCTCGGGGAGGCCGGGTGGCTCGGGGATGCTCGCTGGGCACCGGTGCGCGGGACGCACCCCGAGGACGGGATCGGCGCGTTGATCGAGGGGAGCCTGGCCCTGCGCCGGGGCGATCGCGAGCTGGCGGCGGAGTGGTTCGCCGCCGCCGCGGAGGCCGGCGCCGAGGGCCAGAACCGGCGCGACGTGGTGGAGGCGTTGGTGGGCCTGGCCGCGAGCACGGCGGACCCCACCGTGCTGGACCGCCTCGACCGGGCCTGCCGACGCAGCGGCATCCGACTGCTGCCGCAGGAGGAGGAACTGCTCTACGCGCTGACGGCGGGCGGGCGCGGCGGCGGCCCCGCGACCACGTAGACCGGCCACGGCTGGCCGCGCCGTGGCCGGGAGTGGGTGCGCCCCGCGGAGCGGGCCGGAGGTGGCGCGGGCGACGAAGCCCCTCTTGCTACCCCTCGCTCGTCGCCCGCGCCGTCACCCCCCGGTGCGTCCCCACTGCCCGAAGACTAGCCACCGCGTGCTCGCGACTCCGTCCGGTTTGATCGACTATCTCCCGTGGGCGCGGCACTTCTGCCGCTCTTTCTGCCGGTGCCCGGTCGCGCCCTGATCGACCGGTCAGGCCGGGGCGGTCGCGCCGTCCCCGGTCGGGGCCGACTCGCTGCTCCCGGCGGTGGCGCCCGGGTGGACGGCGTCCCGCACCCGGCGCAGGCCGTCGAGCAGGGCGTCCAGCGCCGCCGGCTCGAGCTGGCCGGTGAACCACTGCTCGATGATCCGCAGGTGCCCGGGCATGGTCTCGTCGAGCCGCTGCATGCCGGTGGCCGTGACCACCGCGTACGAGCTGCGCCGGTCGGAGGGGCAGGCGCGCCGGGTGAGCAGGCCGTCGCGTTCCATCCGGTCGACGACCCGGGTGACCCCGCTCGTGGAGAGGGAGGTCTGCGCGGCCAGGTCGGTCATCCGCAGTTGGTTGCCCGGTGAGCGCGCGAGCCGGGTCAGCACCTCGAACTCGACGGGTGAGAGGTCGTGCTCCTCGAACTGGGCGGCGAACCGGGCCGACAGCCCGGCGTGCGCCTCGTAGAGCAGGCCGACGGCGGTGATCCGGGGATCGTCGAACGCGTTCTGGTTCACCTGTTCATCCTAGCAGTACTTGACACAGGGAATATTGCTGGCTCTATAGTTGCTGCAACAGCCGTTGAGGAACTCAACCAAGCTTCCACGGAGGGTAGTTTCCATGACCAGCAGCACCGCACCGGTTACCCGCGACTGGGACGGCCTCACCATCCCCAGCGCCGGCACCTACGCGCTCGACGTGGCGCACAAGCGCGTCGGCTTCGTCGCCCGGCACATGATGGTCAGCAAGGTGCGCGGTGACTTCGCGGACGCCTCCGCCACCATCACCGTCGCCGACGACCCGCTCCAGTCCTCGGTGTCCGCGACCATCCAGGCCGCCAGCATCAACACCAACCAGGCCGACCGGGACGCGCACCTGCGCAGCCCGGAGTTCCTGGACGTCGAGGCCTTTCCGACCCTGGAGTACCGCAGCACCGGCGTCAAGTCCCGCGACGGCAACGAGTTCGTCCTCTCCGGCGAGCTGACGGTCAAGGGCGTCACCCGCCCGGTCGACCTGGAGGTCGAGTTCGAGGGCGTCGGCCGCAGCCCGTTCGGTCAGGACATCTTCGGCTTCTCCGCCTCGGCCGAGATCGACCGCGAGGAGTTCGGCCTGACCTGGAACGTCGCCCTGGAGACCGGCGGTGTGCTGGTCGGCAAGAAGATCAAGATCGAGATCGAGGGCGAGGCCGTCCGCCAGGCCTGATCCGCCGTACCGCATCCGGGCCCGCGCCGCACCACGGCGCGGGCCCGATGCGTGTCCACGGGCAAGAGCCCGGCCGGTGCGATTTGTCACGACTCATTCGCGGCCCGGTCCGCGTAGCGGGCCGTACGGGCTGGGTAGAGATGTCGCCGGGAGCGTGCTGGCCGGCCGGCTGCGGTCGTCCCGGCCGCTGGACAGCCGGGTTCCGCCTCTGGTCCCGGCGAGGTCGGCGCTCTTACCGTGGATGGTTCACCACGCGCATTCCGGGCCCGGCGCGGTCCCGACTGCGCCTCGCGCCGGGAGGAAACATGGGCAGGGACGTCGAGCAGGGCGCCTTCTCCCGGGAGGACCGGGTCCGTTACCGGCAGAAGGTCCGGCGGTGCCTGGACGTCTTCGCCCTGATGCTGGACGACTTCGGCTTCGACGCCGACCGGCCGATGACCGGCCTGGAGATCGAGCTGAACCTGGTCGACTCCGCCGCCGAGCCGGCGATGCGCAACGACCAGATCCTCGCCGACATCGCCGACCCGAGCTTCCAGACCGAGCTGGGGCAGTTCAACCTGGAGCTGAACGCGCCGCCCCGGCTGATCGAGGGAACGGGCTTCGCCGACTACGAGCGGGACCTGCGCAGCAGCCTCACCCGGGCCGACGAACGGGCCGCCAAGTCGGACGCGAAGATCGTCCTGGTCGGCATCCTGCCCACCCTCACCGAGCGGCACCTGGTGGTGGACAACCTCTCCACCAACGAGCGCTACCGGGTGCTCAACGACCAGATCGTCGGCGCCCGTGGCGAGGACATCGAGCTCGACATCCGGGGTGTCGAGCGGTTGCAGACCCACACCGACTCGATCGCCCCCGAGGCCGCCTGCACCAGCCTCCAGTTCCACCTCCAGGTCGCCCCCGACAGCTTCGCCGACTACTGGAACGCCTCCCAGGCCATCGCCGGGGTGCAGGTGGCCGTGGGCGCGAACGCACCCTTCCTGTACGGCCGGCAGCTCTGGGCGGAGACCCGGATCGCCCTGTTCGGGCAGGCCACCGACACCCGGCCGGACGAGCTCAAGGCGCAGGGCGTACGCCCCCGAGTCTGGTTCGGGGAACGCTGGATCACCTCGATCTTCGACCTTTTCGAGGAGAACGTCCGCTACTTCCCGCCGCTGCTGCCGATCTGCGAGGACGAGGACCCGGTCGAGGTGCTGCACGCCGGCGGCGTACCGGAACTGGGTGAGTTGCGCCTGCACAACGGCACCGTCTACCGGTGGAACCGACCGGTCTACGACATCATGAACGGCCGCCCGCACCTGCGGGTGGAGAACCGGGTGCTGCCGGCCGGCCCGACCGTGGTCGACATGCTGGCCAACGCCGCCTTCTACTTCGGCCTGGCCCGGGGGCTGGCCGAGGCGGACCGGCCGATCTGGAGCCAGCTCACCTTCAGCTCGGCGGAGGAGAACTTCCACGCCGCCGCCCGGCGCGGCATGGACGCCGTCCTGCACTGGCCGCGCCTCGGCGAGGTACCGGTCACCAAGCTGGTCCTGGACGTCCTGCTGCCCAAGGCCGCCGCCGGGCTGGACCGGTTCGGGGTGGCGTCGGCCGAACGCGACCGGCTGCTCGGCATCATCGAGCAGCGCTGCCGGACGGGCCGCAACGGCGCCGTCTGGCAGACCGAGGCGGTCTGGGCGGCCGAGCGGCACCGGGGCATGGACCGGGACGCCGCCCTGCACCACATGGTGCAGCGCTACGCCGAGCTGCAACGCGGCAACGAGCCCGTGCACACCTGGCCGGTCGACTGACCGACCCGCCGGGGCGGGACCCGGCCGAGCGGGCCCGGTGGTGGCGCCGCTGCCCGACACCCGTGAGGTCCGCCTGCGTCCCCTCAGCGGGTGCGGCGGCCGGACCGGAGACGGCGGCCGTCGGGCCCGCGATCCTCCGGGGCGGGGTCCAGGGACGCGGCGGGCGGTCCGTCGGACGTCGGCGCCGCCGGGTCCGCCCCGGAAGCCGGCGCGGCGGGTTCCCCGGTCGGCGCGGCTGCTTCCCCGGTCGGCGTGGCCGGTTCCCCGGCCCGCTCCGGGACGTCGGACGTCGGGCGAAGGGCGCCGGTGTCGGCACGGGCCGGGGCGCCGTGCTCCTCCGACACCCGGTCACCGGGCACGACGGACGGCTCGCCGGTGCGCTGCCGGGGCACCGTCACCGGGTCGCGCCCAGCGGCCCGCCGGGCGGCCCGCTGGGCGAGCGCGGCGACCAGGACGGAACCGCCGACCCCGACGATCACCGCGTACGGGGCGGTCAGGTGTGCCGACACCTGCTCCGGGCTGATCGCGGTCACCCTCGGCACCGCCAGGAAGTACGCGATCGCGACCAACAGGGGACCGGCCGCGCCCGAGGCGGCCGCCCCGACCCGCCGGTCGGGGTGCCGGGCGCTGCCCCGAGCGGCCAGGGCCCCGATCGCCAGCGCGGAGCCGAGCGACAGCAGCGCCCCGGGCCAGTAGAAGTAGTCCCGGATCCAGAACCGTCCGTCGTCGGAGCTGAACTGCCAGATGCCGAGTTGGGCGCTGGTCAGCCCGCGCCCGGCCAGCACCCCGTCGAGCACGGCGACCACGGCGAGCAGCCAGAGCCAGCCCACGGTGGCGATCACGTTGTTGGCGGCGGCCCGCGAGCGCAGCGCCCAGACGGCCGTCGACACCCCGACCAGGACGCCGACCGCTGCGTACGCGGCGGCGACGTTCCGGGGGGAGCCGGTGTCCGCCGCCACGGCCGCCCGCGCCGGCACGGCCACCAGCAGCACGGTGACCAGCGCCCCCACCCCGGCGGCCACGGCGAGCGCGACGTGCCGGAGGAGGCCGTCGCCCGGCCCGGCTTCGGGCGCGACCGCCGTCGCGTCGTCGGGGGCGCCGCCGGGCACCGGGGCGCGGTCGCGCAGCCGCTGGGCGCACACCGCGCCGAAGACCGTCGAGGTGGCCGCGATCCAGGTGGCCCAGACCAGGCCGGCCACCCAGGCGGTCGCGCCGGCGTTGGCGTCCGCCGGTGCCCAGTTGATGATGCCCAGCCCGTAGCCGAAGCCCAGTTGGGCCGCGCTCGTGCCGGCAGCGACGCCGACCGCGATCGCGATCGATCCTCCCCAGCCCCGTCTGGCCATGCCGGGGAGCGTAACGTCCCGTGCTCGGCGCGGCGAGTCGTCACGGTTCCGCCGGGGTGACCGCGACCGCGTCGGGCTTGGCGGGGGCGGGTACGGTCGCCGGTGATCGAGGCGGTGGACGGCATGACGGACGGGTACACGGGCGGGGGCGCCGGCGCGCGGGACGACGCCGGGGCGGGCCGGACGACCACGCTGCTCGGCGGCGGGCTGGCCGTCGTGCTGCTCGCCGCCGTCGGCGCGACGGGTGGGTGGCTCCTGGCCGGCGAGGATGAGCCACCCACCCCGTCGGACGCGGCGGCGACCGCTCCGCCCACCGGCACCCGGAGCGCCGCCCACCCGACGCCGGGGCGGTCGACGCCGGCGCGGACGGGCGCGCCGACCCGCCCCGCCGGCCTGACGGTCCCCGAGGTGGTCGGGGAGGACTTCGCCGAGGCCCGCGACGAGTTGCGTGAGCGGCGGTTGGGCTGGCGACTGGTCTTCCTGGGCGGCGCGGGGCGGACGGTGGAGCGCGCCTCCCCGGCGGTCGGGACGCAGGTGCGGCCGGGGCGCACCGTGACGCTCTACGTGAGCGGCCCGGCCCCGGCCGCGACGGTGCCGGACGTGGTGGGCGACGACTGCGACGAGGCGGGGGACGACCTCGTCGACGAGGGCTTCTACCCGCAGTACGGTTCGGGTCGGACCGGCACCGTCACCCGCCAGGACCCGCCCGGCGACAGCACGGGCAGGTGGAACGACCAGGTGTCGATCTGGTGCGGTGCGGCACCGGCGGGCTCGGGCTCCGCCATCCCGACGCCGTGACGGAGCGTCCGGCACGCTGATCCCGGCCGATGGCCGTCCGGACCGCTAGGTTGGCGGTCAGGGGCCACGACGCCTGCCCGGGTCGGGAGAGGGACGTGCGATGAGCGAGCGTGAGCGAGCGAGTCATCGGCGCAGTGCGGTGGTGCCTCGTGTCGGCACGCAGCGAAGCGGAGTGCCGGCATGAGCGACGACCGCCAGGAACCGCCCGCCGGGGAACACGACGACCCGACCCGCCCGCTGCCCACGTCCGGCGACCCGTCCGCCGGGCCGGAGCCGGCCGACCGCACCCAGCGGCTGCCCGGCCCGGAGGGCCCCCCGCCAGCCGGGGGCGACGCCACCCGGTCGATGCCCGTCGACCGCGCCGCCCCGCTGGACCGTACGGCCGCCATGCCGCCCGAGCGGTCCGGCCCGGCGGCCTGGTCCGGGCGCGCGGAGGTGCCGCCGCCCCGGCCGGCGGATCCCCGCGAGGCCGCCGAGTGGTATGCCGAGGAGCCCGGCGGCCGGCGCTGGTGGCTGCCGATCCTGTGGGGGGTGGTCGCGCTGCTGCTGCTCGGCCTGCTCGGGGTCGGGCTGTGGCTGGCCCTCCAGTCCGCGGACGACGACGATCCGGCCGTTCCGGGCCTGTCGCCCTCCCCGTCGGTCACCCGCGCGTCGCCGACGACCCCCGCGCCGACCTCGGCCGTCCCGACCACCCCCTCGCCCTCCGTGCCGCCGACCACCTCGGCGGCGCGGGTGCCGATGCCACCCGTGGTGAACCTGCCGCTGGCGACGGCGCAGGCGATCCTGGACGACCTCGGGCTGGGCCACCGGGTGGAGTACCAGGAGTCCGACCGCCCCGAGGGCACCGTGATCCGCACCGAGCCGGAGGCCGGGGAACTCGTCCTCGACGGGGAGGAGGTCACCCTGGTGGTGTCCCGTGGCGCGCCCTCGCCGTCCGGCGGCGAACCCACGCCGACGACGGCCGGGCCGACCGCCACCAGGTGAGCCGCCGCTGACCGGGCTGCCCGGAAAGGTCACCGCTCCGGGTGGTGCACGAACGAGCGGCGGCCGGCCGGGTCACCACATCCGGCGTCTGGTTCCGACCAGGCCGAGACCGGCCAGCGAGATGGCCAGACCGAAGACCCCGGACCAGAAGAGGGAACGGCGGACGTCGTCCGGCGACTGTCGGGCGGCCTCGGCGGTGCCGTCCGACGAACCGGCCGGCACGTCGGTCCCGGGCTCGTCGGCGGCGCCGAGTGCGCCCGCTCCGTCCGGGGAGTACGGGGCGTCGAAGGCGTCCGGCCCGTCGTCGCTGTCCGACGGGTCGTCGTCGGCCACGGTGATCTCCGGTGCGGGGACCGGGGTGGTCAGCCGGGTGGTGGACGACAGGGCGGGGTCGCGGACCACGACCACCAGTGTCGTGGCGGCGCCGATCAGCGCCAGGACTCCGAAGGCGTAGGCGATGCGGGAGCGGTGGTGCCGCCGCGCGGCGGACTGATTGACCATGGCCATCCCAGGTTCGGGGTCCTGGACGCGCGGGGTGGAACCTGCCGGGGTGGGCGTACCTCATTCTATGGCGGGGGCACGCCTCCCGGCTGCCGATCGCGGAGCTCAGCCCACCCGGAGCGGGGTGCGGGCGACGGGTCGGCGCGGTGCCCGCACGGCGTGCGTACGGGGCTCGGGAGCCGCCCGCAGTTGGCGCAGACCCTCCCGCTGGACGAAGATCGACCGCCGGTTGACCGCGTCCCCCGAAGCGTTCAATTCGTAGCCGTCGAGCCAGATCCAGCCGTCGTAGGTCGGCCAGTCGAGCACCCGGATGACCCGGAACGTGATGGGCCTGAGGAACTGGACACTCGCCGCGCGAGTCACGTGCAGTACGTCACCGGAGCGGGGAAGCACATGGGCTCCTGGGAAGGGTCGGCCGGCGGACGGGCCGGCGGGAGCGGGTCGGGGGACTTTCGGTGGCCGGCCACGGGGTCGTGCCCGCGTGGACCGGTGGTGCGGGCGGTGGTGGTCGGGCCGCACCCGCTGGTGGCGAACCGCCACCCGACCATCACCCGGCTGCTCCGGGTACCGCTCCCGCCGCCACAGCCAACTGGCGTGCAGCGGCGGGGTCATCAACCCGGGGCAGGTCTGGTTGTCGAAGGCCGGGCGGCTCCACCGGCGCGCGTCCCGGAGCCCGTGGGGTCACCACGGCGGGGGAGCGGACGGAGACGGTGAGTAACCCGTGCCATACGCACAGAGTGCATCAGCGACGTGCTTCATGCAAGTTGCACGTCGACTTTTGCCGATACGCGAGCGGCGCGCGCAAGCGGCGCTTGAAGCCGCTCACGTATCGGCGGCACACTGGGGTCCGGTTTCGCCCGTCGCGGCCGGCCGATGACCGGCACCACCCCCTCGCCGCGAACGACGCCCGCCGTTCGACGGTCGCGCCCCCGGCGGGCGACGGCAGCGGCGCGCGCGACGCGGAGGTGGGCCGGTGAGGGCCGACAGCCGGTGGTCCCGACCAGCGGACGGGGTGGTGAGGCCGTGAGCGAGCGGCGCAGCCCGACCATCCGGCGCCGCCGCCTCGGCGCGGAACTGCGGCGGCAGCGGGAGGCGGCCGGGATCACCATCGAGGTCGTCGCCGAGCAGTTGGAGTGCTCGGCGTCGAAGATCTCGCGGATCGAGACGGGTCACACCACGGCGACGCCGCGCGACGTGCGGGACATGCTCCGGATCTACGGGGTGGTGGGCGCCGAGAGCGACGAGTTGGTGCAGATCGCCCGGGAGGCGCGGCAGAAGGGCTGGTGGCACCCGTACAGCACGGTGCTGGTCGGCGCGTACGTCGGCCTGGAGGCCGCGGCCAGCTCGATCCGCGCGTACGAGCAGCAGGTGGTGCCCGGCCTGCTGGAGACCGAGGCGTACGCGAGCGCGATGATCCGCGCCGCGCGGCCGGACTTCACCCCTGACCAGGTCGCACAACGTGTCCGTGTCCGGCTCGGCCGTCAGTCGTTGCTGACACAGGATGATCCGGTCGATCTGTGGGTGGTGCTCGATGAGGCGGTGGTGAGCCGTCCGGTGGGTGGGGACGCGGTCATGCGTGACCAGCTCAACCGGCTGGTCGAGGTGGCGGAACTGCCGAACGTGACGCTGCAGATCCTGCCGTTCGAGGTGGGGGCGCACGCCGGCATGGACGGGACCTTCACGATCCTCAGCTTCCCCGAGCCCGGTGATCCGGATGTCGTGTACGCGGAGAACGCCACGGGTGGGCTCTTCCTGGAGAAGAGCGACGAACTGCAGAAGTACAGCTTCATCTTCGATCACGTCCGAGCGGCGGCCATTCGTCCGGAGGAGTCCATCGCACACATCGCGAAACTGGCAGAGGAGCCGTTGTGGAAATGGCGACCAAGGGGTTCCCCGTGGACCTGACGCAGGCAGCGTGGTTCAAGAGCTCGAAGAGCGGGCCGAACTGTGACAACTGCGTGGAGGTGGCGTACGTGACGGGGGCGGTCGGCGTGCGGGACTCGAAGGACAAGACGGGTCCGGCCCTGGTCTTCGCCCCGGGCGACTGGCACGCCTTCGTCGCCGGCGCCAGGGGCGGCGGCTTCGGCCGGGACTGACGCGACCGGTAGGTGATGCGGTGTCCCCGTCCGGCGGGCAGCCGGGCGGGGGCACCGCCGTGCCCGCGTCCGGTCCCGACGCGAAGAAGCCCGGCCATCCCGTCGCCACATCGGGCCCGTGTCGTTGTACCCCTCGATACGGCGCTGGTCGACAACCCGCCGCACGAATCGCAACCGAACGAGGCAGGCGAGACGGATGACGACGATCGGGTCAGACAACCTCACCAACGGGCCGGGCAAGCCGGAGCGCTTCGGGGGCAAGTACCGCGGGGCGCGCCGGGACACCGTTCTCACCGAGGTGGTGTCGACCGACACGGAGGTCGGTGGCCGGGAGGCCACGACGGCCACGCCGGAGCAGGCGGGGCCGCTCTCCCTGCCGTCGCTGGATCCGAACCCGTTGACCGAGCCGTCGTTCCCGCCGGGCGGCTGGTCGATGGAGCCGGCCGAGTCGCTGGCCGACCACCCGCTGCTCCGTGGGCTGCTGATGGAGCTGCCGCCGAAGGGCAGCGTCCCGCCGCCCGGGTGGCTCGACCGTTGGTTCGAGGCGACCCGGGCGATCCTGGAGCTGCTATACGTGCAGGGCTCCGGCCGCTCGCGGTGACGCCGGCCGGGGCGGCGCGGCCCGCTCGGCGAGGCGGCTGTGCCGCAGCGCGTGGCGTACGCCGATGGCGGCGACCGCCAGCACCCCGACGGTGATCGCCGGCCCGGTCACCCCGGGCGCGAACAGCGGTTCCGGGGCGCTCGCCGCCGCCACCGCGGGCAGGATCGCCAGGCCCGTGACCTGCAACGGAAGCCCGACCAGCGGGTGCGCCGCGGCGGCCCGTAGGCCGTGCGGGGCCGGGGTCCCGGGCGCCGCGGCGAACGCCCCCGCGCCCGCCCGCAGCCGGCGCACCCGGCGCACGGTGCAGGCCGCGACGACGAGCGCGGGCGCGGCGGCGAGGGTGAGACCGGCGGCGGCCCGGTCCGCCGGGGTCGCGCCGGCGCTGGAGAGCCCGGCAACCAGCACGGCGGCCGTCAGGCCAAGGCAGGTCAGGGTCAGGGCGAGCACCCATCCCGTACGGCGGCGCAGGGCGCGGGCGCGGTCCAGCCGGGGCATCCCGTCCGCCAGCCAGCCGGCGGCGAGCCAGCCGGCGGCCAGCGGGATCAGCACGGTGAGGTGACTCTCCATGACGGAGAGCATTGCCCGTTCCCGATGAGCGCGAATCCGGGGCCGGCCCCCGTTCGTCCCGTAACGGCGTCCCGTAGGGGCATCCTCCCGGTGTTATAGGGAAGTCGACATGTTTGTATCCCGATGGCGCCGCTCTACCCTCAGCTCGATCGGCACTCATCGATTATCGCCACGGACGTCGATGATCGGGTGCCGGTCGGAGGGAGGTAGAAGATGGGTCTTCCACGTAGGTCCCTACTCGTCGGGGTGGCCACCATGGCCATGGTGGCCACCGCCACGCCCGCCATGGCCGCCGAGCCCGTCGGCACGATCCGGGCCGCGGGCGGCGCCACCGCCGTGGCCGACAGCTACATCGTCGTCTTCAAGGACGCCGCGGTCGCCCGCGCCACCGTCGGTGACACCGCGCAACGGCTGGTCGGCCGGCACGGCGGCACGGTGGCCCGCACCTACGGCGCCGCGCTGCGCGGCTTCGAGGTCCGGGTCGGCGCCGGGGCCGCCGCCCGGATCGCTGCGGACCCCGCCGTGGCGTACGTCGAGCAGAACCACACCGTGTCGATCGCCGGCACCCAGACCAACCCGCCGTCCTGGGGCCTGGACCGGATCGACCAGCGGGCACTGCCGCTGGACAGCTCCTACACGTACCCGAACACGGCGAGCAACGTGCACGCCTACATCATCGACACCGGCATCCGGTTCAGCCACAGCGACTTCGGCGGCCGGGCCACCTCCGGCTTCGACGCCGTCGACGGGGGCTCGGCCGACGACTGCAACGGGCACGGCACGCACGTCGCCGGCACCGTCGGCGGCTCGGCGTACGGGGTGGCGAAGGGCGTCCAGCTGGTCGGCGTCCGGGTGCTCAACTGCCAGGGCAGCGGCACGAACGCCGGCGTCATCGCCGGTGTCGACTGGGTGACCCAGAACGCGGCCAAGCCGGCCGTGGCCAACATGAGCCTCGGCGGCGGCGCGAACAGCACGCTCGACACCGCCGTGCGGAACTCCATCAACTCGGGCGTGAGCTACGGCCTGGCGGCCGGCAACGACTCGGGCGGGAACGCCTGCAACACCTCGCCCGCCCGGACCGCCGAGGGCATCACCGTCGGCTCGACGACCAACACGGACGCCCGATCCTCGTTCTCCAACATCGGCACCTGCCTGGACATCTTCGCGCCCGGCTCGTCGATCACCTCGGCGTGGTACACCAGCGACTCCGCCACCAACACGATCAGCGGCACCTCGATGGCGACGCCGCACGTGGTCGGCGCGGCGGCCCTGGTGGCCAGCGCCAACCCGTCCTGGACGCCGCAGCAGGTCCGCGACTACCTGGTGAACAACGCCACCAACAACGTGGTGGGCAACCCGGGCACCGGCTCGCCGAACAAGCTGCTCTACGTCGTCAACGACGACACCCCGCCGACCAACGACTTCTCCGTCTCGGTCTCGCCGACCTCCGGCTCGACCGCGCCGGGCGGCTCGGTGACCGCCACGGTGGCCACCGCCACCACCAACGGCTCGGCCCAGTCGGTGAGCCTCTCCGCGAGCGGGCTGCCGTCCGGGGCGACCGCCTCGTTCAGCCCGGCCACCGTCACCTCGGGCGGTTCCTCGACGCTCACCATCAGCACCTCGGCGAGCACGGCGCCCGGCACCTACACCGTGACGGTGACGGGCACGGCGGCCTCCGGCAGCAAGAGCGCCACCTACTCGCTGACCGTGACCGGCACCGGCGGCGGCTGCTCCGGCACCAACGGCACCGACGTCGCGATCCCGGACACCGGTGTCACGGTGAGCAGCTCGATCCCGATCTCCGGGTGCGCCCGCAACGCCTCGTCGGCCTCGACCGTCGCGGTGAACATCGTGCACACCTACCGCGGTGACCTCGTCGTCGACCTGGTCGCTCCGGACGGCTCGTCCTACCGGCTGAAGAGCAACAACATCTGGGACGGCGGGGACAACATCAACACCACCTACACGGCGAACCTGTCGAGCGAGGCGGCGAACGGCACCTGGCAGCTGCGGGTGCGGGACGTCTACGCCGGCGACAGCGGCTACATCAACACCTGGACCCTGACCCTCTAGCTGAGTGCAAGGAAGGGCCCCTTCCTATCGCCTGGTGCATAGGAAGGGGCCCTTCCTAACGTCTGCCGGTTCTCCGGTCAGACGGCGAAGGTGGACGGCCGGTCGGCGGCCGGGGGCGGCGGGACCGCCTTCCACAGGCCGGTCTTCTGCCCGGCGAGCCGGGCCAGGTAGGCCGGGTTGAGGATCACGTACCGGCGCCACAGCCGCTTCGGCTCCAGGCCGAGGCGCCAGAACCACTCCAGGCCGGCCCGCTGCATCCACGGCGGCGGCTGGCGCAGCAGTCCGGCGTGGTAGTCGAAGGCCGCCCCGACCGCCATCATCGGCATGTCCAGCAGCGGCCGCATGGCGTACGCGAAGACCTCCTGGCGCGGGCAGCCCAGCCCGACCAGGACGAGCCGGGCGCCGCTGGCCTTGATCCGGTCGGCGATCTCGACGTCCTCGCCCGGCTGCACCGCCCGGAACTTGGACGGCTCCACGCCGGCGATCTTGAGGGCCGGGAACATCCGCTCGAGCGCCGGGATCAGCTTCGCCAGGGTCTCCTCCGTCGAGCCGTAGAGGTAGACCGGGAGGCCCTCGTCGGCGAACCGGGAGAGCACGTGCAGGGTGAGCGTGGGCCCGTAGACCCGGTCGGTGAGCCCGGCGCCGTGCAGCAGGTTGAGCGCCCAGCGCACCGGCTGGCCGTCGGGGGTGACCACGTCGAAGGAGTTCAGCCGGGCGTTGTGCGCCGGGTCCAGCACCCCGGTCATCACCCCGTGCACGGCCAGCGCCGTCAGCGCCAGCGGGCGGCGCTCCTGCGCGGCCGCCACCACCTGCTCGGTCGCCGCGGCGTAGTCGGTGGCGTCGACCAGGACGCCGAGGACGTTCCGCTTGCCCCTGGCGGTCATGCTGCCGGCACCCACTTGTCCACGTTGGCCTCGTAGATCTCGCGCATGATCATGGGAACGTCGTAGACCTGCTTCCATTCCGGGTAGTCGGCCTGGAATGCCTCGTTCGAGCCGATCCACCACTTGTGGTCGCCGATCCGGTTGGCCTCGACGTACTCGGTGACCATCTCCTGGCCGGTGATCTGCTCGGCCAGCGCGAACGCCTCCCGGTTGGAGATGTTGGAGTGCCGGCCGCCGCCGAGGTTGTAGACCGCCGCGGAACGCGGGTTGCGGAAGAACGCCTCGAACGCGGAGACCACGTCCGAGCTGTGGATCGCGTCCCGCACCTGCTTGCCCTGGTAGCCGAAGATCTTGTACGTCCGGCGCTCCATGTTGGCGCGCATCACGTACCCGAGGAAGCCGTGCAGCTCGGTGGCCGAGTGCGCCGGCCCGGTCAGCGTCCCGCCCCGGAAGCAGGCCGTCCGCATGTCGAAGTAGCGGCCGTACTCCTGCACCATGACGTCGGCCGCGACCTTCGAGGCGCCGAAGATCGAGTGCAGGCAGCCGTCGATGGACATGTCCTCGCGGATGCCCTGCTCGTACGGGTGGCCCGGCTCGATCTCCCACCGGGTCTCCAGCTCGACCAGGGGCAGGCTGTTCGGCCGGTCGCCGTAGACCTTGTTGGTGGAGCAGTGGATCACCGGCGCCTCGATGCAGTGCTCGCGCACGTTCTGCAGGACGTTGAGCGTGCCGGCGGCGTTGACGTCGAAGTCGGTGAACGGGTCGCGCACGGCCCAGTCGTGCGACGGCTGGGCGGCGGTGTGGATCACCACGGCGACGGCGCCCGCGTACCGCTTGAAGAGCTTGCCCAGCGCGGCCCGGTCCCGGATGTCGATGCTGTGGTGCGAGTACGCGCTCCCCAGCTCGTCGGTCAGGCGCCGCACGTTCCAGGCGGTCGAAGCCTCCTCGCCGAAGAACTCCTGCCGCATGTCGTTGTCGATGCCGACGACGTCGAGACCGAGGCCGGCGAAGTGCCGGACCGCCTCGGAGCCGATCAGCCCGCCCGACCCGGTCACGAATGCGACACTCACACGCCACTCCTGGTCCTCGGAGGCAGAATCCATCGGAGCATAGCGTGACGTACGGCACGGCCCCGATACGCCGCGAGGGCCCCGCATCGCTGCGGAGCCCTCGCGTATCGGTGGGGAAGGGGGGAGTTGAACCCCCACGCCCTTTCGGGCACACGGACCTGAACCGTGCGCGTCTGCCATTCCGCCACTTCCCCGTGGCCTGACCTCGAACACTGTAGTCTGTGCCGGTCCTGCTGTCTCCAGCGGGCCCCGGACATCCTACGTGGTCCGTGATCGTTGCGTCGATCGGTTACCGTCCGTCGAGGCGGTACCGTTCTCGGCGGACGAAAGACTAGCACGACGACAACGGCCCCACCGAACGGGCCGCCGCCAGCCGGCCGAGCGGCGTGTGAGCTGCGGACGCTCCGGCCGGATACCATCATGTCCTCGGGACCCGAGGAGGAGCCGGTGAGCGTGCTGCAACGCTTCGAGAAGCGTCTGGAAGGCCTGGTCGAGGGAGCCTTCGCCAAGGTCTTCAAAGGGGTGGTCCACCCCGTGGAGATCCTCAACGCCATGCAGCGGGAGGCCGAGGCGCACAAGGCGATCCTGGCCGGTGGGCGCACGTTGGTGCCCAACCGCTACGTGATCGATCTCTCGCCCTACGACCACAGTCGGCTGGCGCCGTACGCTGCCGCGCTGGCCCAGGAGCTGGCCCAGTCGCAGGCGGAGTTCATCGGCGAGCAGGCCTGGACGGTCTACGGCGACGTGATCGTCGAGATCGAACGCGGCGAGGGGCTGGACACGGGCATGTTCCGGGTCACCGCCGAGGTCTACACCGGCGGCGAGGTCGCCCCGGTCTCCGCGCCCGGCTACGACGCCGGCCCGCCCGCCTACCCGGCGTACGACCAGGGTGGCGGCTACGGCCCCCCGCCCGGCCACGGCGGCAGCCGCAACGTGCGGCTAGTCTCCGGCGACGGGCGCACCTATCCCCTCCAGATGGGCTCGACCGTGATCGGCCGCGGCGACCAGGCCAACCTTCGCCTGCCCGACGTCGGCATCTCGCGGCGACACGCCCGGCTGGACTTCGACGGCGGCCAGGTCGTGCTGACCGATCTGGGGTCGACCAACGGCACGATGGTCAACGGCCAGCGGGTCTCCGCCGTCGCGCTCAACCCCGGCGACATGATCCAGCTCGGCACCACGACGCTGACCTTCCGCGTGGACGGCTGATCCGCCTTGCCGGAACTCGTCATCACCGTCGCCCGGTTCGGGTTCCTCATCCTGCTGTGGATCTTCGTGTTCACGGTGGTCGGCGTGATCCGCCGGGACCTGTTCGCGGGGGCCCGGTCGGGCCGGCTGGTGGCCGCCCCGCGGGCGGTCGGGGCCTCGCTCGGGCAGGCGGCGAAACCGGCGAAGGCGAAGCGGGGCAGGGCGGCGCACCAGCTCGTGGTCACCGCCGGTCAACTGGCGGGCACGCGGATCACCCTCGGTGAAGCGCAGATCACCATCGGTCGGGCCGAGGACTCCACCCTCGTCATCACCGACGACTACGCCTCGGCGCGGCACGCCCGGCTGGTGCCGCGAGACGGGCAGTGGTTCGTCGAGGATCTTGGCTCGACTAACGGCACCTACCTGGATCGCGCTAAGGTCACCGGACCAACCCCCGTCCCCCTCGGCGTGCCGATCCGGATCGGCCGCACTTCTCTCGAATTACGGCCATGACTCTGACCCTGCGCTATGCGGCCCACAGCGACCGCGGTCTGATCCGAGACGGTAACCAGGATTCCGTCTACGCCGGACCGCGGCTACTCGCCGTCGCCGACGGCATGGGCGGCATGGCCGCCGGTGACGTCGCCAGCAACATCGTCATCGGTGCCATGGCGCCGCTCGACGAGGACGTCCCGGGTGACGCCCTCGTCGACGCGCTGCGTTCGGCCGTGGGCACCGCCAACCAGCAGCTCCGCGACACCGTGGACGCCAACCCCCAGCTGGAGGGGATGGGCACCACGCTCACCGCCACCCTCTTCTCCGGCAGCAAGCTGGGCATGGTCCACATCGGCGACTCGCGGGCCTACCTCCTGCGCAACGGCGAGTTCGCGCAGATCACCAAGGACGACACGTACGTCCAGATGCTCGTCGACGAGGGCCGGATCAGCGCCGAGGAGGCCAGCAGCCACCCGCAGCGGTCGCTGCTCACCCGGGCGCTGGACGGCCGCGACATCGACCCGGAATACAGCGTCCGCCAGGTGCTGCCGGGCGACCGCTACCTGATCTGCAGCGACGGCCTCTCGGGTGTGGTCAGTGCCGACACGATCGCCGAGACCATGCGCGAGTACGCCGACCCCCAGCAGTGCGTGGAGCGGTTGGTGCAGCTCGCCCTGCGCGGTGGCGGGCCGGACAACATCACGGTGATCATCGCGGACGCCACCGACCAGGACATCGTCGAGGCGAGCCCGATCGTCGGCGGCGCCGCGGCCCGGGACCGGGGCATGGCGACCTCCGCCGACGTCTCCACCCCGGCCGCCCGCGCGTCGGCGCTCTCCGCCCCCCGGCCCCCCGCCCCCGAGGAGCCCCCGGCCGGCGACGACGACGAGCCGGAACGCCCGAAGCGCCGGCCGGTGCGCGCCGCGGCGACGACGCTGGCGCTGCTGGTGCTGCTCGGCGGGGCCGTCTTCGGCGGCTGGAGCTACACCCAGCGGCAGTACTACGTCGGGGCGACGGAGGAGGGCCAGGTCGCGGTGTTCCGGGGCATCCAGGGCGAGATCGCCGGGATGGATCTCTCCACCGTGCACTCCACCAGCCCGGCCGACCTGGACGACCTGACCCTGGCCGCCCAGGAGCAGGTGAAGCAGGGCATCCCGGCCAAGAGCGAGCCGGACGCCGAGCGTCGGCTGGCCGAGCTGACCAGCGACAGCCCGACGAACCCGAACCTGAAGCCGATCTGCCCGCCCAGCCCGAGCGCGGTGGCCGTCACCACGACGCCGACGCCGACCGCCCGCCCGGCGACCCCGTCGCCGTCGGCCAGCGCGAGCCCGGCCGCCAGCGGCCGTCCGACCACGTCGGCCTCGCCGACCACCACGCCCGACGCCCTGCCCTCCGACACCGTCTCGCCGACGCTCGACCCGGCCACCTGCCGGTCGCCGGAGTGAGCGTCGGCTTCGAATCCGAGGACGATCCGTGACCGCAGCGGCCACCCCGGCACCCTCGCCCGCCACCACGGGCGAGCAGCCCGGCGTGCGCCTGGCCCGGTCCCGGCGTAACGCCGAGCTGTCGCTGCTGCTGCTGGCCATGGTGCTGGTGGCCGCTTACGGGGCGATGGTCGAGGCGAAGGTGCTCGACACCGTCACCGCCGACTTCTGGATGCCGGCCGCCGCGCTCACCGCGGTCTTCCTCGGCCTGCACCTGGTGATCCGGTTCCTGGCACCCTTCGCCGACCCTGCCCTGCTGCCGGCGGTCGCGCTGCTCAACGGCATCGGGGTGGGCTTCCTGCGCCGGCTCGACCTGGGCAACGCCGCCCCGGCCGAGCGGGCGGACCTGGCCATCTTCGCCGGCACGGGTGGCCGGCAGCTCGCCTGGACGCTCGCCTCGGTCATCCTGGCCGCCGGGCTGCTCGCCCTCATGCGCGACCACCGGTCGGTCTCCCGGTACGCGTACACCCTGGGGTTGGCCGGCATCGTGCTGGTGATGATCCCGGCGGTGCTGCCCAGCCGCTTCTCCGAGATCAACGGCGCCAAGCTGTGGGTCCGGGTCGGCGGCTTCTCCATCCAGCCCGGCGAGTTCGCCAAGCTGGCGCTGCTGGTCTTCTTCGCCTACTACCTGGTGCGCAAGCGCGAGGTGCTCTCGCTGGCGAGCCGCCGGTTCCTCGGCATCGACTTCCCCCGCGGGCGGGACCTCGGCCCGGTGGTCGTGGTCTGGCTGATCAGCCTCCTGGTCCTCGTCTTCGAGAAGGACCTCGGCACGTCGCTGCTCTACTTCGGCATGTTCGTGGTGACGCTCTACATCGCCACCGAACGGGTCAGTTGGCTGCTCATCGGCTTGGTGCTCTTCTTCGGCGGCGCCTACCTGGCGTACGTCCTCGGCGACATCGTCGGCGGGCCGTTCGCCAACTTCTACCTGCGGGCGCAGATCTGGCTGGACCCGTTCGCCGACCCCTACGAGGACGGCTACCAACTGGTGCAGGGTCTGCTCGCACTCGGCACGGGTGGGTTGTTCGGCGCCGGCCCGGGCGGCGGCCAGCCCGGCCTGCTGCCCGAGGTGCAGAACGACTTCATCTTCGCCGGCCTCGGCGAGGAGATCGGGCTGTTCGGCCTCTCCGCGCTGCTCGTCGTCTACCTGCTCATCGTCGAGCGGGGGCTGCGGGCCGCCCTGGCGGTCCGCGACTCGTTCGGCAAGCTGCTGGCCGGCGGCCTGGCGTTCACCCTCGGGCTCCAGGTCTTCGTGATCGTCGGCGGGATCAGCAAGCTCATCCCGCTGACCGGCCAGACCACCCCGTTCCTCTCCGCCGGTGGCTCCTCGCTGATGGCCAACTGGCTGCTCATCGCGGTCCTGCTCCGCGTCTCCGATGGGGCCCGCCGCCCGGTCGCCGGCGGGGGCGGCAAGGCGGCCCGACCGTCCGGCGGCCCGCCGGAGCAGCTGCACGGTGCCCCCACGGAGGTGATCAGGCCGTGAACGCACCCCTGCGCCGCGTCGGCGTCGTCGTGATGGTCCTCTTCGGGTTGCTCTTCGCCAACCTGAACTGGATCCAGGCCTACAAGGCCGACGAATACCGCACCAGCGACTACAACGGCCGGGTCCAGGTCGCCGAGTACGAGCGCAAGCGCGGCAACATCGAGGCCGGCGGCACGGCCCTCGCCACCAGCAAGGAGACCAGCGGCGAGCTGAAGTACCAGCGCACCTACCCGGGCGGCGCCAAGTACGCGCACGTGCTCGGCTACAAGCCGGTCAACCTGGCCGACACCGGCATCGAGAAGTTCGAGAACGACTTCCTGGCCGGCACCAGCGACCAGCTCTTCATCGACCGGTTCAAGGACATGTTCACCGGCGACAAGACCGGCGGCGGCAACGTGCTGCTCACCCTCTCCAAGCGGGCCCAGGACGTCGCGTACGAGCAGTTGCGCAACAACCGCAACGACGTCCCGAAGGGCGCGGCGATCGCCATCGACCCGCGTACCGGGGCGGTGCAGGCGCTGGTCTCCATGCCCAGCTTCGACCCGAACCCGCTGACCGGCCACAACACGAACGAGGCGGCGGCCGCGCACAACGCGCTGGAGCAGAACCCGAACGGCCCGCTGAAGAACCGGGCCCTCGGCGAGGTACTGCCCCCGGGTTCCACCTTCAAGATCGTGGTGGCCGCCGCGGCGCTGGAGAACGGCATCGGGCAGGACACCAGGATCCCGGCCGGGTCCAGCTACACCCCGCCGACCTCGGGCACGCCGATCCGCAACGCGGCGGCGTCGATCTGCCCCGAGGACGAGGTCACCCTGATGAACGCGGTCACCGAGTCGTGCAACACGGGCTTCGCGCAGCTCGGGGTCCGGCTCGGCGCGGACAAGATCAAGGAGAAGGCCCGGCAGTTCGGCTTCGAGCAGGAGGACCTCACCGTCGGCCACCTCGGGGAGGGCGGTTATCCGGTGGCGGCCAGCCGCACCGGCAGCATGGAGAACGCCGACGGCGGCGACGACCCCGCCGCGCTCGCCCAGTCCTCCATCGGCCAGCGCGACGTCCGGATGACTCCGCTGCAGGGCGCCCTGATCGCCGCCTCGGTCGCCAACGGCGGCAGCCAGATGCGGCCGTACCTGGTGCGCCAGCTCCTCGGCCCGGACCGCACCACCAGCTACTACACGGCCAATCCGCGGGAGCTGCGCCAGCCGGTCAGCGGCCAGGTCGCCGGCGACCTGCGGGACATGATGGTCAGCGTCGTCGAGAACGGCACCGGCGAGAACGCGCGGATCAACGGCTACACGGTCGGCGGCAAGACCGGCACCGCGCAGTCCGCGCCGGACCGGCCGGACCACGGCTGGTTCATCGGCTTCGCGCTCGACAAGGACGGGAACCCGGTTTCCGCGGTCTGCGTCATGCTGGAGCAGGCCGGCCCGGGCGGCAGCGCCGAGGCGGCCCGGATCGCCGGGCAGATCATGCGTGCCGCCATCGCCGATCCCGGAGGCCGCTGACATGCTCAGCCCCGGGGTGCAGCTCAGCAACCGCTACCGCCTCGACGAGCGGATCGCCAGCGGTGGCATGGGCGACGTCTGGCGCGGCACCGACCAGGTGCTCGGCCGGACGGTCGCGGTCAAGAGCCTGCTCCCCGCGCTGCTCGACGACCCCGACTTCGCCGAACGGTTCCGCGGCGAGGCCCGCACCATGGCGACGATCAACCACCCCGGCGTGGTCGACGTCTACGACTTCGGCAACGACCAGCAGATCGCCTTCCTGGTCATGGAGTACGTCGAGGGCGACGCGCTGTCGGCCACCCTGGCCCGGGTGGGCCGGCTCACCCCGGCCCGCACGATGGCGCTGGTCGCCCAGGCGGCCGACGCGCTGCACGCGGCGCACGTGAAGGGCATCGTGCACCGGGACGTGAAGCCGGGCAACCTGCTGGTCCGGCCCAACGGCACCCTGGTGCTGACCGACTTCGGCATCGCCCGGTCGGACCTGGTCGCCCAGCTCACCGCGGCCGGCTCGGTGCTCGGCACCGCCTCGTACATCTCCCCCGAGCAGGCCACCGGCGGCGTCGCCACGTCCGCGTCCGACGTCTACGCGCTCGGCGTCGTCGCGTACCAGTGCCTGGCCGGCCGGCGGCCGTTCGAGGGCGACAACCCCCTCGAGATCGCCATGCGGCACGTCCGGGAGGCCCCCCGCCCGCTGCCCGCCGACATCCCGCCGCAGGTCCGGGCCGTGGTGGAGCGGGCCCTGGCGAAGGACCCGGCGGCCCGCTGGCCCAGCGCCGCCGCGCTGGCCGGGGTGGCCCGGCAGCTGAAGGCCCAGCTCTCCCAGCAGGCCCGCGCCGGTGGTCGGCCGATCTCCGCGGCCCCGGCGTCGCCCGCCGCGCCGCCCGGCCGCGCCCAGGTGCCGGCACCGGCGGCGCACCCGCGGGTCGTCCCGCACCGGCCGCCGGCCGCCGCCCCGCAGCCGCAGCGCCCGCCCGTGGCGGCACCCCGCCCGGCCGTCGTGCCGCACCGCCCCACGACCGTCGCGCCCGCCGCGTCGGTGCACCGCCCACCCGTGGCCCCGCCCGGCTACCCGCGCGGCGCGGCGACCGTGCCGCCGGCCCGCCCGATGGCGTACGCGGGGCAGGCCGCCCCTCCGGCGCCCCAGCCCGGCGGGCGAGGGTCCCGGCCCGGGATGGTGTTACTCGCCATCCTCCTGGCCGTACTGGTCCTCGTCTGCTCCGGCGTGATTTCCTACAAGGTGCGGGAGTCGCAGCAGTCCGGCGCAGCCGGCGCGGTCACCCCGCAGACGGTGACGTCCGGCGTGCTGCGGCCCGACGGACGCGACGATCCGGCCCGGACGTCGTACCGTCGACAGGAACTGCCCCGGCCGGGCGGCGACGAGACGACGAGCGAAGGACGACAGACGCGATGACAGCGCAGGCCCGCCTGCTCGGTGGCAGGTACCAGGTCGGCGAGCTGCTCGGCTACGGCGGCATGGCCGAGGTGCACCGCGGTCGCGATCTCCGGCTCGGTCGGGACGTCGCGATCAAGATGCTCCGGACCGACCTCGCCCGGGACGCCACCTTCCAGATGCGGTTCCGCCGCGAGGCGCAGAACGCTGCGTCCCTCAACCACCCCGCGATCGTGGCCGTCTACGACACCGGCGAGGAGACCGCGCCGACCGGCGAGACGCTGCCGTTCATCGTGATGGAGTTCGTCAACGGGCGGACCCTCAAGGAGGTCCTCGGCGTCGAGGGGCGGCTCCAGCCGCGCCGGGCGCTGGAGATCTGCGCCGACATGTGCGCGGCGCTGGAGTTCAGCCACCGGCACGGCATCATCCACCGGGACATCAAGCCCGGCAACGTGATGCTCACCCAGACCGGCCAGGTCAAGGTGATGGACTTCGGCATCGCGCGGGCGCTGGCCAGCGGCGCCACCACGATGACCCAGACCAGCGCGGTGATCGGCACGGCGCAGTACCTGTCGCCCGAGCAGGCGCGCGGCGAGGCGGTCGACGCCCGGTCCGACGTCTACGCCGCCGGCTGCGTGCTCTTCGAGCTGCTCTGCGGCCACCCGCCGTTCGTCGGCGACAGCCCGGTCAGCGTGGCCTACCAGCACGTGCGGGAGGCCCCGCCGACGCCGAGCGACATCAACCCGGACGTCAACCCGGCCGTCGACGCGATCGTGCTCAAGGCGCTGTCGAAGAACCCGCTCAACCGCTACCAGAGCGCCGGCGAGATGCGGGCCGACCTGCTCCGCGCCGCCGCCGGCCGCCCGGTGCTGGCCACCCCCGTGCTGCCGCAGGACGAGACGACGCGGGTCGTCCCGGCCGGTGCCGGCTACCCGGCCGCGCCCGGCGCACCGCAGACCCGGCAGATCCCCGCCCGGGTCGGCGACCCGCGCCGGCGCAGAGCGTCGTCCTGGCTCATCGCGACCTTCGCCGCGGTGGGCGTGCTCGCGGTGATCGCCCTCGTCGCCGCCCTGCTGAACCAGGGCGACGACAAGGTCACCGTCCCCACGGTGACCGGCCTGACGCAGCAGGAGGCGTTCACCCGGATCCAGCAGGCCAACCTGGTGCCCAGGGAGGGCGAGCAGCACTTCGACGCCACCTGCAAGAAGGGCCAGGTGGTCAACCAGACGCCGGCCGCCAACTCGGCCCTGGAACCCAACGGGGAAGTCGTCGTCCAGGTCTGCGGCGGCCCGGCCACGAAGGCCATCCCGACGGGCCTCACGGGCTCCAGGTACGAGACCGCGAAGGCGCGGCTCGAGGAGGCAGGCTTCGAGGTCAGGAAGGTCGAGAAGGACAGCGCCGACCAGGAGGGCATCGTCCTGGCGGTGTCGCCCGAGGAGGGGAAGCAGGTCGCCGAGAAGACGCTCGTGACCCTCACCGTCTCCAGGGGCAACGTCGGCCAGGTGCCGAACGTGGTCAACTCCACCGAGAAGGACGCCAAGGACGAGCTGAGGGCCGCCGGCTACGAGGTCGACGTCGAGCAGGGCCGGGAGGTGCCGGCGGCCGAGGCCGGGCGGGTCCTCTCGCAGAACCCGCGACCCGGCAGCAACCTTGCGAAGGGCAAGACGGTGACGATCGTGGTCAGCGTGCCGCAGGTCGAGCCGACGCCGTCCGACACGCCGAGCCCCACGCCCAGCGGCACACCCTCCGGCGGTGGCGGCGGCTTCCCGCTGTTCCCGACCACCCCACCGGCCCGGCTCTCCGAGCAGTGACCCCCGGCGGGTGACGCCCCACCGGGATCCGTCGGCCGGGCGTCTGCCGGCCAGGTCCGTCGGCCGGGCGGATGCTCGCCCGGTTCGGGCCGTGCTGCGCACAGAGAGGACGAACGGGGTGGATGCGAGGGTTCCCGCCGGACGTCACTCGTGAGAGGGGCGACGGGCCCGGAGGGTCCGGCGAACCGGTGGCGGCGACGCCTGACCCGCGCGGCGGTTCTCGCTCTGGCCGCGCTGCTGCTCGCCAGTCTTCCCTGGCTGTGGACCACGGTCGCCGCCCGCGGCCACGTGTACGACGAGGCCGGTGCGCCGGCCGCCGACGTCGTGATCGTCCTGGGCACCGCAGTGGCGGCGGACCGACGCCAACCGGGCGACCGGCTCACCGGCCGCCTCGAAACCGCCGCCGAGCTGGTGCACAGCGGGCGGGCGCGGGTGATCCTCGTATCGGGCGACGGGGGTGGCACCTCCGGTGACGAGCCGGCGGTGATGACCTCCTACCTGACCGAGCGGCTGGGTGTCGATCCGCGTCGCGTCGTGGCCGACCCGTTCGGCCTGGACACGTACGACAGCTGTGCCCGGGCGCGCGACGTGTACGGGATCGAGCGGGCCCTGATCGTGACCCAGTTCTACCACCTGTCCCGGGCGGTCACGCTGTGCCGGCACCTCGGCCTCGACGCCGACGGAGTGACCGCTCGCTGTCCCGGCTGCGGGCCCGCCCTGCTCGTGGGGAAAGCGGTCCGGGACTACTTCGCCAGCGGCAAGGCGGCATGGGACGCGGTGCGACGCAGGCCGCCCGCGGTCCGCTCGCCGACCGACCCGGCGGTGCAGGACGCGCTGAAGGGCTGACCACGCCTTTCGCGGGTTCCGTCGAGGGTCGGGGGCTCGGCGTGGGCAGTCCTGCCCGCTCAGCCAGCGGCGAAGGCGGCGCGGCGGCGCGCGTCCACCTCGGCGGCCAGCTCCGGGGCCCGCTCCAGTGCCTCCAGGTGACCGCAGGCGGCGAGCCAGTTCGCCAGCATGAGGTGGCCGCCCTCGGTGAGTACGGACTCGGGGTGGAACTGGACGCCCTCGATCGGCAGCGTCCGGTGGCGCATCGCCATCACCACCCCGGAGCCGGTCCAGCCGGTGACCTCCAGCTCCTCGGGCAGCGTCTCGGGCAGCACCGCGAGCGAGTGGTAGCGGGTGGCGGTGAACGGGTCCGGCAGGCCGGCGAGCACTCCGACGCCCTGGTGGCGGACCTCGGAGGTCTTGCCGTGCAGCAGCTCGGGGGCGCGGGTCACCGTGGCGCCGAACGCCTCGCCGATCGCCTGGTGCCCCAGGCAGACGCCGAAGATCGGCAGCTCGCCCGCGTACCGGCGGATGACGTCGAGGCAGATGCCGGCACGGTCGGGGCTGCCCGGACCGGGCGACAACAGGACGCCGGCCGCGCCGGCCCTGCCCACCTCGGCGACCTCGATCTCGTCGTTGCGCCGGACCTCGCAGTCCACGCCGAGCTGGCCAAGATACTGCACGAGGTTGAACACGAACGAGTCGTAGTTGTCGATCACCAGGACACGCATCAGGGGGCTCACTCGTCCGGGGAGGGGGGCGGGGTGTTGTTCCGTTCGGTGTCGTACGGCAGGTCGTGCCCGTCGCCGGGCGTCGCCTCCCCGTCGCCGGGCACCACGCCGACGTCGCCGGGTTCGCCGGACTCCTGGGTGACCTGCACGTCGTCGAAGGGCAGCAGGGGCTCGGCCCAGGGGAAGACCACGTACCAGAGCAGGGCCACCATCGCGCTGGCGATCAGCAGGCTGCCGACGAGCTTGCCGGGCAGCCCGAAGGGGAGTTTGCGCCAGATCCAGCCGTACACCGCCTAGCCTCCCAGTTCCGCCGGTCGACCCGCCGACTTCGGCTGGGTACGCGCCAACTCGGCGTGGATGATCAGGCGCTGGTAGTTGTCGAACTTCGGGTTGCACGTGGTCAGGGTGAGCATCGACTTGGTCGCCTTCGCCCCGGGCTTGCCCGGCACGGGCGCCACCACCTCGACCTGGGTGGGCCGGACGATCCGGCTCTGGCTCACCTTGTAGACGTACCAGTCGGTCTTGCTCTCCACCACGATGGCGTCGCCGTCGTTCAGCTCGTCAAGTCGCCAGAAGGTGGCCCGGTTGCGGTGCCCGGCGACGGAGAAGTTGCCCACCTGGCCCGGCAGGGCGCTGGACGGGTAGTGGCCGGGCGCGTACCGGATGTCCTTCTGGGTGACGCCCTCGACCACGACCCAGTTCTTGTCCAGCTTGGGGATGTAGAGCCCCGCCATCGGCTTGCCCTGCACCGGCGGCTTCGGCTTGGTGGGCGCGCTGGCCGACGGCGCCACGGTCGGGTCGCCGTCCGGCCCCCACGCCTGCGCCAACTGCTGGCTGAGGTCGTTCTGGTGGGCGTCGACGATCGCCGACTTGCCCCACACCTCGTAGCCGGCGAAGAGCAGCACCACCATGCCGAAGGTGATCAGCACCTCGCCGGTGATCCGGATGCCGGCGCGCAGCCGGGAGGCCAGCGACGGCCGGGTCAGCTCCGAGTAGACGCTCTTGTAGCCCTCGCCGGTCTGCTCCGGCCGGAGCTGGACGACCCGTTCGCCCCGGCGTGGCCGGGGTTGCTCGGTACCGGCGTCGGGGATATCGGGTTCGTCCGTCTTCGGGGGGCGCGGCACGGCCCCCATCAGGGCGGTCGACTCGAACAGGGCCGCCGAGCCGGCCGGCGTACGCCCGGAGACGGCCGGGATCACGGCGGTGGCTCCGGGGTCGGCGGAGCGGTCGGGGACGGTCGGCGAAGCCGGGATGGACGTCCCCCCGACGGCCGCGCCGCTCTTCGGGATGAAGGCGGTCGGCCCGTCGGTGGCCGGCCGGTCGCCCTGGGCGGCGGCGCGGTCTACGGGTGGCCGGAGCGACCGTTCGCCGCCCTGCCCGGAGGCCCGGGTGGCGTCCGGCTGCCCGACGGGGCCGGCCGGCGGCGCCGGGTGCGGCGGGTGCGGCGGGGCCGCCGGCCGGAGCTGGCCGGCGCCCGACCACGGTGGTGGGGCGGGGGCACCGCGGCCGGCGGCGCCGGTGGGCGGGCCGAAGTCCACGGGACGGGCCGGCGAGTCGACGTCTGAGCGGCCGGTGGATCGGCCGAAGTCGCTCGGGCCGTGGTCGGCGGGGCCCGGGCGGCCGAAGCCGGCAGGGCCGTAATCGGCGGGGCCGGAGCGGCCGGAGCGGTCGTGGTCGGCGGGGCCGGGACGGCCGAAGTCCACGGGGCTGGGGCGGCCGAAGTCCACGGGGCCGGGGCGGCCGAAGCCGGCAGGGCCGTGGGCGGCAGGTCCGGGGCGATCGGGCCCGAGGCGGTCCGGGTCGGCGGGCCGAGCCGGGTTGACGGTGGTGCGGGCCTGGTCGGCGCCGGGGACGAACCGGCCGGGGTTCGCGGGACGACCGGGCTCCCGCGCGGGGCCGCCCGGGCGCGCCGGGTCGCCGGGCCGGGCGGAATCGGCGGGGCGGGCGGAATCGGCGGGGCGGGCGGGCCCGGCGAAACGGGCGGGGTCGGACACGGCGCGCGTCCATTCGGCGGGTGGGCCGCCGGTCGGGCGGCCGTCGCCGACCGACGGGCCGGGACCGTGCGGGCGCGACGCCGGGGAGCGGGGCGGCAGTGTCGGCTCCGGCCAGGCTCCGGCCGGGGCGGGACGATTGACCTTGGGCAGGAACTCCGTCGGGCCGTCACCGTGGTTGCGGTGCCGGCTGTCGGGCTCCTCCGACCAGTCGTCGCGGGTCACCGTGGCACCGCCGCCGACCGGAGCGTTGTCGAATCCTCGAACGCCGGCACGGCGACGGTGGAGACGGTCTCCTTGTAGCCGAGCTTGTAGTCGTCGACCAGGTCCCTGAACAACCGGACTCCCTCAGAGTCGGCGAGGGCCCGCTGAAGGGCAGCGGGATCGCCGATTGCTACGATCTTGAATGGAGGGGAGTACACCCGGCCGTGCAGCAGCAGGGTGTTACCGACGCAGCGTACCGCGCTGGTCGACAGCACGCGGACGTTCATGATGGACATGGCCTCGGCGCCACCCGCCCAGAGGGCGTTCACCACGGCCTGCACGTCCCCCTGGTGGACGACCAGGTCGTCGTTGGTGGCCCCGGCGGGCAGGGTCCCGTCGTTGCGGCGGGGCGCGTCGTTGAGTTCCACCGTCACCCCGGGGCCGCTGAGCGCGGTGAATCCGGCGGCCTCCCGGCTGGCGGCCGCCCGGTCCTGCTGCTCCCTGATGGGGCCGTCCGAGCTGGCCAACGCAGTGGTGCGGTCCTCGACCTCCCCGCGCAGCCCGGCGGCGCGTTGCTCGCCGGCCGCCACCTCCGCGCGGCGGTCCTCGATGAGCTGGTTGAGCTGGGGGCGCCGGTCCTCGCGCAGGGCGGTGCCGCCGGCGGTGGTCGCCGTGGTGGTGAAGAGCAGCCCGGCCGCGGCGGCGATCAGCGGCACCCCGATCGACCAGCCCGGTCGGCGCTGCCGCGGTCGCCGTGGCAGGAGGCCGGCGACCACCCGCCGGAGCACCTTCTGCCAGGATGCCGCGCCGGATGTGTACTCCACCGAGCGTTCCTTCCCCGTCGTCTGGTTCAGCCCGCGAGGTGGCGGGCCGGTGCGGCGACCCGAACAGTCCCGCCTTTTTCGGTCACTCCGAGCACCGGCCTGACCCCATTCGTGGCTTGGACGGGTCTTCGGGACTACGCTAGCTGTCGAACATTATTGGCCATGGACCGTCGCCCCCGCGCCCGGTTGTCAGGCCGGACGAGGTCGTCACCCCCTCTGGAGAGCGTCGTGCCCAAGTCTCAGGTCCGCAAGAAGAAGGTGTACACCCCGCCGACGGACGTCCGTCCGACGGCGACGGCGGCGACGCGCAAGCCTAGCCCGGTGTGGCTGCCGATCTCGGCGGTCAGCCTCATCGTCTTCGGCATCGGCTGGCTGGTGGTCTACTACCTCTCCGAGCAGGAGTACCCGGTCATGTCGTGGGGTTACTGGAACCTCGCGGTGGGCTTCGGCGCGATGGTCGCCTCCCTGATCCTGCTCTCCCGCTGGCGCTGAGCGGCCCCACCCGGCGACCGCCGGCGCCGGGCCACCCGAGCCGCTCTCGGCTCGGTGCAACCGTGCGGCGCGCACCTCTCGGTGTAGCCGTACGGCGGCCTGCCTCTCGGTGCGCAGCCGTGCGACCGCCAGCCTCTCGGTGCAGCCGTGCGCCGGTCGGCACCGAGCTGTCGACCAGTCGACCGATCCGGCCCCGCCGGGGCCGCCCGGGGCGGTGCCGCACGTGAGCGTGTCACTCGGCGGAGACCCTGCCCGGCGGTTTCGGGTCGGGCCACCTATGGTGTGCGCAGGGCGGCGCGGCCGGAGTGCGAGATCTCACGTTACCGATGGGTAACCTTGCGCGTAGGCTGCACTGCATGACCGAGCGGAGCGAGGTCATCGACCGGTCCGGTCGAGGGTGCGGTGGCGGCGGCTCGCCGACCGCCCCCTGATCCGGCCCCGGTCGCCGAGCCGCTCGACAGGCAGCAGACCGGGAGGCCAACTCGATGGGCAGCGTCCAGATCGTCACCACGATCCTCGCGGCCGCCATCACCGCCGTGGCGGTGTGGCTTGCGGTACGCGCGGTCATGAAGATGACGGCCGTCATCCGGCTCGGGCAATCCGCTCCGGAGCGGTTCAGCGACAAGGGCGCCCGCACCCGGAAGATGCTGGTGGAGACCCTCGGTCACACCCGCATGCTGAAGTGGAGCGTGGTGGGTGCCGCGCACTGGTTCGTGATGGTCGGCTTCATCGTGCTGTCGCTGCTGGTGCTCGAGGCGTACTTCGAGGTGGTCACCCCGACCGGTGGTCTGCCGATCATCGGGCACTGGACGATCTTCGGCCTGGGCACCGAGATCATCGGCGTGCTGGGCGTGGTCGGCATCGTGGTGCTGATGGCGATCCGCCTGCGCAACCGTCCGACCCGTCCGGGTGGTCGCTCGCGGTTCACCGGTTCGACGATGTGGCAGGGCTACTTCGTCGAGTGGATCGTGCTGCTGGTCCTGATCTTCGGGTTCGTGATCCGCGGCTTCAAGGTTGCCACCGACCACTTCGAGTACCCGCTCTGGGCCACCCCGGTCAGCCACGCCGTCGGCGCCGTGCTGCCCGACTGGCAGGCCGGGGCCAGCGTCGCGGCGCTCATCAAGATCGTCATCTCGATGACGTGGCTGATCGTCATCTCGCTGAACGTCACCATGGGCGTCGCCTGGCACCGCTTCCTGGCGTTCCCCAACATCTTCTTCAAGCGCGAGCCGGCCAAGCCGGCCGGTTCCGGCCTCGGCGCGCTGCGCCCGATGACCAGCCAGGGCAAGCCGCTGGACTTCGAAGAGGCCGACCCGGAGAAGGACCAGTTCGGCGTCGCCCAGGTCGAGCAGTTCACCTGGAAGGGCCTGCTGGACTTCAGCACCTGCACCGAGTGCGGCCGTTGCCAGTCGCAGTGCCCCGCCTGGAACACGGGCAAGCCGCTGTCGCCGAAGCTGCTGGTGCTGAGCCTTCGTGACCACGCGTACGCCAAGGCGCCGTACCTGCTGGCCGGCGGCGGCAAGGACCTGACCGGCGAGGAGAAGGCCACCGCCGCGCAGCTCGCCCACGTCGACGTGCTCGCCCTGGCCGAGGGCGACAAACCGCTGATCGGCACGGCCGAGGAAGGCGGCGTCATCGACCCGGACGTGCTCTGGTCCTGCACCACCTGCGGCGCCTGCGTCGAGCAGTGCCCGGTCGACATCGAGCACGTCGACCACATCGTCGACATGCGCCGCTACCAGGTGCTCATCGAGTCGAGCTTCCCGTCGGAGGCCGGCGTGATGCTGCGCAACCTGGAGAACAAGGGCAACCCGTGGGGCGCCCCGCAGAACACCCGCGAGGACTGGACCAAGGGCCTGGACTTCGAGGTGCCGCGGGTCGGCGAGGTCGACGACTTCGAGTACCTCTTCTGGGTCGGCTGCGCCGGCGCGTTCGAGGACCGGGCCAAGAAGACCACCCGGGCGGTCGCCACGCTGCTCAACGAGGCGGGCGTCAAGTTCGCGATCCTCGGCGAGGGCGAGACCTGCTCCGGCGACCCGGCCCGCCGGATCGGCAACGAGTTCGTCTTCCAGATGCTCGCCCAGCAGAACGTCGAGACCCTCAACGAGGCGTTCGAGGGCCGGGAGAAGAGCAAGCGCAAGATCGTCGCCACCTGCCCGCACTGCTTCAACACGCTCGGCAACGAGTACGGCCAGCTCGGCGGCGAGTTCGAGGTGGTCCACCACACCCAGCTCCTGGCACACCTGGTCGCCACCGGCAAGCTCACCCCGGTGCAGCCGGTCGACGGCGGCGTGACCTACCACGACCCCTGCTACCTGGGCCGGCACAACCGGGTGTTCGCCCCGCCGCGCGAGGTGCTGGGAACCGCCATCGCCGGCGAGCTCACCGAGATGCCGCGCAACAGCGAGCGCTCCTTCTGCTGCGGCGCCGGCGGCGCCCGGATGTGGATGGAGGAGAAGATCGGCAAGCGGATCAACGTGGACCGGGTCGAGGAGGCCATGTCCACCGGGGCGCGGACGGTCGCCGTCGGCTGTCCGTTCTGCTCGACGATGCTCAACGACGGGGTGAACGGCAAGGGCGCCGGCGAGCAGGTCGAGGTCGTCGACGTGGCCAGCGTGCTGCTCCGCTCGGTGAAGCCCGAGCAGGCGCCGGGTGACAGGGAGACCGCGCCGGTCGCTGGCTGACGCGTACCTCCTGGAACGCCCGACGGCGGCGGCACCGCGAGGCGCCGCCGCCGTCGTCGTTCCGGAGACGGCGGTGGTCACGATGGCGGCGGTGGCGGCCGTGGTCGTGGCCAGCAGCGCGGCCGCCCGGGTCCCCTCGATCGCCTTCCGGGTCGCGGCGGACGCCCAGTCCCCGGCGGCGATCTCGGCCAGCGGCGCTCGACGTGCGAGAATCGCGCCGAGGTGAGACGAGCATCGATGGCCTGCTGCTGACCACGCTGCTGCCCCTGGTCGGGTTCTTGCTGCTGACCGGCGGCAACGCGTTCTTCGTCGCGGCCGAATTCGCCCTGGTCACCGTGGACCGGCCCGAGATCGAGCGCCGCGCGACCTCGGGCGAGGGCCGGGCCGCGACCGTACGCCGGGCGCTGCGGGAGCTCTCCTTCCAGCTCTCCGGGGCGCAGCTCGGCATCACCCTCACCGCCCTGCTCACCGGCTACCTGGCCGAGCCGGCACTGGCCCGGCTGTTCACCCCGCTGCTGCGGCCGGTCGCCGGGGACGCCGCCGACCGGTTCACCCCGCTCCTCGCCCTGGCCCTGGCCACCCTGCTCTCCATGCTCTTCGGCGAGCTGGTCCCGAAGAACCTCGCGCTGGCCCGGCCGATGCCCACCGCGCTGGCCACCGCCGGCCCGATGCGCGCCTTCTCCCGCACCTTCGGCTGGCTGATCAGGGCGCTCAACGACTCGGCGAACCGCCTGGTCCGCGTGCTGGGGGTGGAGCCGCAGGAGGAGCTGGCCAGCGCCCGCTCGCCGGAGGAACTGGGCCTGCTGGCAGCCATCTCGGCACGGGCCGGCGCGCTGCCGCCGGACACCGCGATGCTGCTGCGCCGGACCATCCGCTTCGGCGACAAGCGGGCCGCCGAGGCGATGACCCCGCGGGTGGACGTCGTCGCGCTACGCGCCACCGCCACGGTGGCCGAGCTGCTGGCGCTGTCCCGGCAGACCGGGCGCACCCGCTTCCCGGTGTACGAGGAGACCCTCGACCTCGTGACCGGCGTCGCCGGGGTGCCCGACGCGCTGGGTGTGCCGCCGGCCAGGCGGGGCTCGACCACGGTCGGGTCGGTGGCCCGCGAGCCGGTGTACGTCCCGGAGAGCCTGGACCTCGACGGGGTGCTCGCCGCGCTCCGGGTGGCCGGCGCCGACCTCGCCATCGTCGTCGACGAGTACGGCGGCACCGACGGGGTGGTCACCACCGAGGACCTGGTGGAGGAACTGGTCGGCGAGATCGCCGACGAGTTCGACCCGGACGCGGTGGACGACGCCGGCCCGGTCGAGCTGACCGTGCCGGGCGGGGAGCGGACCGTCCTCGTCGACGGGGTGCTGCGCTCCGACGAGCTGGCCGAGCAGACCGGTTTCCGGCTCTCCGAGGGGCCGTACGAGACGCTCGCCGGGTTCCTGATGGCCCGGCTGGGGCACATCCCGGTGGCCGGCGAGACGGTCGAGGACTCCGGCTACGAGTTCACCGTCGTCGAGGTCGAACGGCACCGGATCGAGCAGGTCCGGGTGGTTCGCCCCGAGGAGCCGGGCGACGATGCCTGAGCTGCTGGTCACGGTGGCGCTGCTGCTCGGCAACGCGTTCTTCGTGGGCAGTGAGTTCGCGCTGATCGCGTCCCGGCGCACGGTGGTCGAGCCGTTGGCGGCCACCTCGAAGCGGGCCCGCTGGGCGCTGTCGGCGATGAACCAGATCCCGCTGATGATCGCCGGGGCGCAGCTCGGCATCACCATCTGCTCGCTGGGGCTGGGCGCGATCGCCGAGCCGGCCCTGGCGCACCTGTTGGAGCCGGCGTTCCACGCCGCCGGGCTGCCCGACCGGGCGGTCCACCCGGTGGCCTTCGTGCTCGCCCTCGGCGTGGTGGTCTTCCTGCACACGGTGGTCGGCGAGATGGTGCCGAAGAACATCACGCTGGCCGGGCCGGAGCCGTCGGCGCTCTGGCTGGGGCCGGCGATGCTGGCGTTCTGCCTGGCCACCAAGCCGCTGCTGCTGGCGATGAAGTGGGCGGCCCGCCGGGTGCTGGGGCTGTGGCGGATCGAGGCCACCGAGGCGGTGAAGACGGTGTTCACGGCCGAGGAGCTGGCCGGGCTGGTGGCGCAGGCGCGTACGGAGGGTCTGCTCGACGCCCAGGAGCACGCCCGGATCACCGGCGCGCTGGCCCTGCACAGCCGGACCGCCGCCGACGCCCTGCAACCCTGGTCGACGGTGACCACCGTCGCCGAGGACGTCTCGCCCGCCTCGCTGGAGGTGCTGGCCACCCGGACGGGCCGGTCCCGCTTCCCGGTGGTGCAGCGGTCCACCCGCCGGGTGCTCGGCTTCGTGCACGTCAAGGACGTCCTCGGGTACGCCGGGGTGAGCCGGCGCGCCCCGGTACCGGCGGAGGTCTACCGGCCGCTGGCGGTGGTGCCGCCGGACCGTACGCTCGCCGACCTGCTGCTGTCGATGCGCCGCGAGCGGAGGCACATGGTGCTGGTCAGCGACGGCCGCCGCCCGCTCGGCGTGGTGACGTTGGACGACGTATTGACCGCCATCGTCGGTCGCCGGGCCGACACCCTTGGTGCGCAAACGGTTGCGCAGGCGTGATGTGAACGATGGTCGCCTTGATTCCGCCCGGCGCCTTCCCTAGTGTTGGGCACCGGCCGCTGTGGGTCGTCTGTCTCGCCCCTCTTTCCTCGTGCGAGGCGCCCGGCGGTCGGGTTGCAAAAGGAGTCGGTGCCGGTGGCAACCATGCCCCCTCATCGTCACGCACCGGGACGGTCTGCTCGTCCGGGTGGCCTGCGCAGGGCCGCCCACCGTCTGCTCACCCTCCTCGCCGCCGCGGTCGTCGGCGTCGGTGTGCTCGCCGCGCCCGCGTACGCCGAGCCCTCGGTCGACGAGATCGAGGCCGCGATCGACAAGAAGTGGGAGCAGCTCGAGCCCACCATCGAGCAGTACAACAAGGTGCGGGCGCAGCTGAAGGTCAACCGCAAGAAGTCGGCGGACCTGCAGAAGAAGATCCAGCCGTTGGCGCTGGAGACCGAGTTGGCGATGGACCGGGTCGGTGACCTCGCCGCCCGTTACTACATCACCGGCCCGTCGCAGGAGATCGGGGCGCTGCTGGTCAGCGCCAAGCCGGACACGCTCAGCGAGCAGCTGACCCTCCTGGACCGGCTGGCCGCCCAGGAGCGCAAGCAGCTCGAGGGCGTCACCAAGGTCCGCGAGAAGTTCGACGCGGAGAAGCAGAAGCTCGACGCGCTGATCGTGGCGCAGACCAAGCAGCAGAACGACCTGGCGGCGAAGAAGAAGCAGATCGACGCCGACATCAAGAAGCTCGAGGCGTCGCTGCCGGTGACCACCGTCAAGACGGAGAAGTGCCCGACCATCAACGGCGTGGTCAGCGAGGCGGCCCGGACCGCCATCAAGACCGCCTGCGCCCAGGTCGGCGACCCGTACGTCTGGGGTGCCACCGGCCCCAACTCGTTCGACTGCTCGGGTCTAACCCAGTACGCCTACAAGGCGGCGGGCATCCACCTGACGCACTTCACCGGCGCCCAGTGGAACGAGGGCAAGGCCATCCCGCGCTCCGAGGCACGCCCGGGTGACCTGGTGTTCTTCTTCAGCGATCTGCACCACGTCGGCCTCTACCTCGGCAACGACAAGATGGTGCACGCGCCCCGGGCGGGCAAGCCGGTCAACGTCTCCAGCATCAACACGATGCCGGTGGCCGGGTTCCGCAGGCCCGGCTGATTCCGTAACACGCATGGAAGGGCCCCCGGTCGAGACCTCGGGTTCTAGGGATCGTTGCAACGCCTGACGTGATCAGGGGTTGCAGTGTTCGAGATCCGTGGGGATCGCAGGCCGCAGGGTCCGAAGAAGC
>NZ_JBFAAF010000040.1:64336-70076 GCF_040639595.1 Micromonospora sp. NPDC023814 | reverse complement strand
GGCCTTCCTGCATCACTACAATCACCACCGACCCCACACCGCAACCGGCGGCAAGCCGCCCATCACCAGGTTGACCAACGTCCCTGGGCAGTACACCTAGTACGCTCGCACCGCTCCACGGACCCGTGGGGCGGTGCGCGGCGAGTGGGGGGACGATGGGCGACGAGGCGACCCAGGAGCTGTCGGTGACGCCGGACGCGGTGGCGGGCGGGAGCACGCACGTCTCCGACGAGGTGGTGGAGAAGATCGCGGTGGCCGCCACCCGGTCGGTGCCCGGGGTGGCCGAGCTGGGCGGCGACGTGGCCCGGTTCTTCAACGCGGTGCTCGACAAGGTCGGGCTGGACCAGGTCGGCGACGCCCGGCGGGGCTGCTCGGCCCACGTCACGAACGGCGCGGCCGTGGTCAACCTGGTCATCGTGATCGAGGCGGGCCGGCCGGTGCCGCAGGTGACCGACGCCGTCCGGGCGAAGGTGACCGAGGCGGTCGAGGCGTACGGGCTGCGGGTCGACGAGATCAACATCCGGGTCGACGACGTGACGCTGGGGGAGCCCGCCGCGCCGACCGCCTGACCGGTGCGGACAGCTCAGGTTACCGGCCGGTACGAGTATCCTTAGCGATCGTTCAGGCTGGGCTCTACACTCGACGTGCAGGTCGAGGACTCGAGGAGGAGCCCCGCGGATGAACGCCGACGAGATCGCAGCCGGACGGGCACGCTGGCAGGCCCGCTACGACGCCGCGCGCAAGCGGGACGCCGACTTCACCACGCTCTCCGGGATGCCCGTCGACCCGGTCTACGGGCCGCCGGAGGGCGTCGCCTACCCGGGCTTCGAGCGGATCGGCTGGCCGGGCGAGTACCCGTACACCCGGGGCCTGTACCCGACCGGCTACCGCGGGCGGACCTGGACCATCCGGCAGTTCGCCGGCTTCGGCAACGCCCGGCAGACCAACGAGCGCTACAAGATGATCCTCGGCGCGGGCGGCGGCGGCCTCTCGGTCGCCTTCGACATGCCCACCCTCATGGGCCGGGACTCGGACGACCCGCAGTCGCTCGGCGAGGTGGGCCACTGCGGCGTCGCGGTGGACAGCGCCGCCGACATGGAGACGCTCTTCGACGGCATCGACCTGGCCGGCGTGACCACCTCGATGACGATCTCCGGGCCGGCCGTGCCCGTGTTCTGCATGTACCTGGTGGCCGCCGAGCGGCAGGGCGCCGACCTGTCCCGGCTGGACGGGACGCTGCAGACCGACATCTTCAAGGAGTACATCGCGCAGAAGGAGTGGCTCTTCGACCCGGAGCCGCACCTGCGCCTGATCGGCGACCTGATGGAGTACTGCGCCCGGGAGATCCCGCGCTACAAGCCGCTCTCGGTCTCCGGCTACCACATCCGGGAGGCCGGCGCGACGGCCGCGCAGGAGTTGGCGTACACGCTCGCCGACGGGTTCGGCTACGTCGAGTTGGGGCTCTCGCGCGGGCTGGACGTCAACGTCTTCGCCCCGGGCCTGAGCTTCTTCTTCGACTCGCACGTCGACTTCTTCGAGGAGATCGCCAAGTTCCGGGCCGCCCGCCGGATCTGGGCCCGCTGGCTGCGCGACGTCTACGGCGCGACCAGCGAGAAGGCGCTCTGGCTACGGTTCCACACCCAGACCGCCGGGGTGTCGCTGACCGCCCAGCAGCCGGTCAACAACGTCGTGCGGACGGCCGTCGAGGCGCTCGCCGCGGTGCTCGGCGGGACCAACTCCCTGCACACCAACGCGCTGGACGAGACCCTCGCGCTGCCCACCGACGAGTCCGCCGAGATCGCCCTGCGTACGCAGCAGGTGCTGATGGAGGAGACCGGGGTGACCAACGTGGCCGACCCGCTCGGCGGGTCGTGGTACGTGGAGGCGCTCACCGACAAGATCGAGGCCGAGGCGGAGGCGATCTTCGCCCGGATCCGGCAGCTCGGCGGGGAGGGCCCGCACCAGATCGGCCCGATGACCTCCGGCATCCTGCGTGGCATCGAGGACGGCTGGTTCACCGGCCACATCGCCGAGTCGGCCTTCGTCTACCAGCAGGCGCTGGAGAAGGGCGACAAGAAGATCGTCGGCGTCAACTGCCACACCGGCACGGTCGCCAAGGACCTGGAGATCCTGCGCATCTCGCACGAGGTGGAACTGGAGCAGCGCCGGGTGCTGGCCGAGCGCAAGGCCGGCCGGGACGACTCCGCCGTCAAGGCGGCGATCGAGCGAATGGTCGCGGTCGGCCGGACCGACGGGAACATGATCCCGGCCATGCTGGACGCCGTACGCGCCGAGGCCACCCTCGGCGAGATCTGCGACGCCCTGCGCGCCGAGTGGGGCATCTACCGCGAACCCGCCCGCTTCTGACCCACCCCACTGCCATACCCCGCGATCTTGCACTTTCCGCCCCGGCAAAAGCCGCACAGGCCGTGTGCCGGGGGCCGAAAGTGCAAGATCGCGGAGGGCTGGGTGGGTGGGCGGGAGCAGGCGTGACAGTTGCAACTGTCCCCGTCGCGGTTGATCTGAGTTCGGCGGGTCGCGTGCGAGACTAGGTAACCATGAGCGACCCACGGATCACCTCGTCGATCTTCACCCGCGGCGCGGTCGACCTCAGCGCGCTGCGCACCCCCGCACCGGCCCCCGCCCGCCCCACCGCCCCCGCCCAGCCCGGCCCCTCGGGAGGCCTGCCCGGCACCGCCGGCGGCGGCGTCATCGACATCAGCGAGGCGACATTCCAGTCCGAGGTTCTCGAACGCTCGCTCACCACACCGGTGATCGTGGACTTCTGGGCCGAGTGGTGCGAGCCGTGCAAGCAGCTCTCGCCGGTACTGGAGCGGTTGGCCGCGGAGGGCGGCGGCGCCTGGGTGCTCGCCAAGATCGACGTGGACGCCAACCCGCGGATCGCCCAGATGTTCCGGGTACAGGGCATCCCGATGGTCTACGCGGTGGTCGGCGGCCAGCCGATCGACGCCTTCTCGGGCGTGGTGCCCGAGGCGCAGTTGCGGCAGTGGATCCAGGCGGTGCTCAAGGCCGGTGGCGTGACCGTCGCCGAGCCGGAGGACCCGCGCCTCGACGAGGCCGACGACGCCCTGATGAGCGGCGACCTGGATGCGGCCGAGCGCGCGTACAAGAAGATCCTCGCCGAGTCCCCGGCGGACGCCGCGGCGGAGGCGGGCCTCGCCCAGGTCGGGCTGGCCCGCCGGGTGGCGGGGGCAGACCCGGGCGCGGCGATCGCCGCCGCCCAGGCCAACCCCGACGACGTCGAGGCCCAACTCCTGGCCGCCGACATCGAGGTGCTCAGCGGTCAGGCCGAGGCGGCGTACGCCCGCCTGGTGGGCCTGGTCCGCCGCACCGCCGGCGACGACCGCGAGAAGGTACGCCAGCACCTGGTCGGCCTCTTCGCGGTCGCCGGGCCGGAGGACCCGGCGGTCGCCTCGGCCCGCCGGGCGTTGGCCAGCGCCCTGTTCTGAGCACGTAGCACGCCAGCGCGGGCCGGCGTTCCGGCCGGCCCGCCCGACACCTGAGGACGGGAGCCCATGATGCGCCGGATCGCCGTCCTCGACGCGCCCAGCAACCTCGGCCTGCGCCCACCCACGCCCACCTCGGTGCCGGGCTGCGTCAAGGCCCCGGGCGCGCTGCGCGACCAGGGGCTGCTCGCCCGGCTGCGGGCCCGCGACGCCGGCTGCCTCACCCCGCCCCGCTACGACCCCGGCGACTGGCGACCCGGCGACGGGGTCTGCCACGCCCGGGAGATCGCCGACTACTCGGCGGGGCTCGCCGAGCGGATCGGCGCCATCATCGACCGCGGGGAGTTCCCGCTGGTCCTCGGAGGCGACTGCTCGATCCTGCTCGGCTCGGCGCTGGCCATGCACCGGCTCGGCGAGGCGGTCGGCGGCCGCATCGGGCTGGTCTTCGTCGACGGCCACTCCGACTTCCGGCACCCCGGCAACGCCTCCTACGTGGGCGCGGCGGCGGGGGAGGACCTCGCCCTGGTCACCGGGCGAGGGCAGGCCGACCTGGCCGCCATCGAGGGGCGCCGGCCGTACTTCCGGGACATCGACGTGGTGGTGCTCGGCATCCGCGCGCAGGACGAGTACCGCCTCGACCTCCAGGCCGCCGGGATCACCACCCGTCCGGTGCCGGCGCTGCGCGCCGAGGGCGCGGCGCGTACCGCCCAGTGGGCGCACGAGCAGCTCGCCGACTGCGCCGGCTACTGGGTGCACATCGACGTGGACGTGCTGGATCCGGCCGTGATGCCGGCCGTGGACGCCCCCGACCCCGGCGGCATCGCCTTCGCCGAGCTGGAGATTCTGCTCGCCGGGCTGGTCGACACCCCGCACTGCCTCGGCGTCGAGCTGACCGTCTTCGACCCCGACTACGACCCGGACGGCGCGTACGCGGCCGAGATCGTCAACACCGTGGTGGCCGGGCTGCGCCCCGTCTCCGCCCCGGGCGCGTTGCCGCCCCGGCTGCTGCCGGACTCGTCGGCGGCTACCGCCCCCACGGTCCGCGCCTCGTCGGCCGGCAGCTCCTCGGTAGGTGCCTCGCCGGCCGGCAACTCGTCGGTCCGCGCCTTGTCGGTACCCTCGGCCCGGCGGGGCAACGGCCGTCCGGAGCCCCCGATCATGCCCTCGCCCGGTCCCGCTTCTGCCGCCGTCCCTGCCCCCGAGGACGACGATGACGACCGTCACCTGGGCGGCGGCGTCGAGGCGCGCGCCGAGGACGTTCCGCAGGCTCTTCTCGGCCCGGTCGGCCCGGTCGGCCCGGTTGACGCGGTCGGGGCGGTCGCCCCGGTGGCCGACGGCACCGGTCCCGGGGGTCCCGGCCTGGTTCCCGGCCTGCCCGCGCCGGAACCGGTCGGTCCGCCCGCCTCCGCCGGGCCTGGCCTGTTGCGCCGGGCGCCGCTCGCGGGCCTGGGCCCGGAGGATTCGCCGCCCGCGACCGACGACGGCACCTCGCCGTCCACCGCCGGCATCGCCTGACGGCCGTCGGGGTCTCCGACAGAGCCGGTCCATCGGTTCGCCCGACTCGCCCGACTGGGTCGATCCGGGCGGCCCGGTCGTGCGTCGACCGATCCGGTTGATCCAGGCCGGCCGGGTCGTGCGTCGACCGATCCGGTTGATCCGAGTGGCCGTGTCGTTGTCGTCCGTCCGCGTGCGGTAGGAGTTGATCGTGGGTTGGGCTCTGTTGGGAGTGCTCGCTCGCGCCTGTCGAGCTGCCCCATCTGTGCGCCCAAGCCCGCCGGGCCCCTGTGGTTCTCTCCGCGGCTACCGTTCGGCCCCCGGCGGTGTCGGCCTCCGGCCCCCGGCACTCGGCGGCGTCGGCCTCCGGCCCCCGGCGGCGTCGGCCCCCGGCCCCCCCGGCGGCCCCCGGCGGCTTGCCCAGCCGCTGCGTTGGTGCTGGGCAGTTGAGCTGCCCCGTCTGCGGACCCAGTTTCGCCCGGCGCGGGCTGGCTCGGGAGTGCCGGTGGAACCACATGGCTGTCACCGTCGACGTTTGACGTCCATGAGGTTCCACCCGTGGCGCCTGCCGGAGCTGGTCGGTGTCGGTCCCGGGGTGTGTCCATGGCTGCCCCATCTGTAGGGGCAGCTCGACAGCGTCGAGTGTCGCCTATGAGGCTCCACCCGTAGCGGTCTGCCGGAGTTGGTCGGTGTCGGTCCCGGGGTGTGTCCATGGCTGCCCCATCTGTAGGGGCAGCTCGACAGCGTCGAGTGTCGCCTATGAGGCTCCACCCGTAGCG